>DAIRWC010000041.1:0-1715 GCA_036802505.1 Solirubrobacterales bacterium | reverse complement strand
CCCCGGGCTTGACCCCGGGGGGTATCAGGTAAGAGGGGCGGCCGAGAGGCCGCCCCTTTCTCTACCCTCCGCCATCCGCGAGCCCTATCTTCTCTCACCCTGGAAGCGGCAAAGCTGGCTTAGCGTCAGCGTGCGCCTCGCGCGGCGGCAGCATTCCTGGACGGTGGCCGAGCCGGCCGAACGGGTCGGAGTCAGCGAAGCGACGATGCTGACGGTGGAGCACGGCGACCCCGGGGGTGCGCCTTGGCATCGCCTTCGAGGCGGCGGCGCTCGTCGGCGTCCGGCTCTTCGATTAGG
The DNA here is from genome assembly GCA_036802505.1 of Solirubrobacterales bacterium. Classification (GTDB taxonomy): domain Bacteria; phylum Actinomycetota; class Thermoleophilia; order Solirubrobacterales; family 70-9; genus VRUE01. Next base: position 1,418 of record DAIRWC010000041.1, on the reverse strand, counting down.
ACCGCTCCCCGCAAGTGCTCGAGGCTGCCCGTGTCGAGGAGCGGCTCGCGGTGCCAAGGATGTCAACGCCGGTTGAAATCTGACCCCCCTGAGAGTCTGCGACCTCGCACAGCTCAGCGAGGCCGACCTTCGTCGCCTCTGGACAGGTGCCTTCCTCAATCCCTACGCGACCGAGGGCTGCTCGGGCGGGAAGCCGCACTGACGGCGGCTCACTCCGGCTATTTGCCCTGTTCGAAGGTGTGCTGGTAGCTGGTCGCCGGGCCGCTGCCGTAGATCGGCTGGAAGGGCGCCTGGGGTTCGCAGCCCGGAGCGGGGATCGTCGACGAGCTGTCCTGGCCACCGAAGGCGAACTGCTTGAGTCGGTTGAAGAAGTCGGTCGCCTTGGCGACGTCCCCTTCGGTCCGTTCGTTGAACGCCTTTTCGTTCGGGGTATTGGAGTCGAGGGTCGCGGTGATTCCCGAGCTGCACTGACGGGTGTCGAAGTTGAGCAGGCCCTTGGCCAGGCGGCCATAGGCGCCTGGCTGGCCGTAGGCGTTGTTGCGGTTCGCCGTCAGCCTGTTGGAATAGGTGCTCAACGAATCGGGGCTAAACGGTCCCAGGGCACGCAAGTAATGGACCTGCTTGCCCTGTGAGCTGAGATGAACGGCGTTGAAGGCGGCGGCACCGTTCCCCAGGAGTCCGGTGACCTCTCGCTTGTAGAGGCCGAGGCCGGTGAGGATCGGGTTGAGGTTGCGCAGGAAGGGGTCGAGCGCTCGCAGCAGAACCGGGAAGTCGCCGCGGAGGAACTTGCGCAGGGCCGGGAAGCCGCTGGGGGCGCGATCGATCACCGTTTCCAGCCCTTCGAAGAGGCCCTTCGCCTGCGGCGCCAGGTTGGCGAAGGCGACAAGGGTCGGCGAGAGCTGTTTGGCCGCCGGGACCAGCTGGCGGAAGAGCGGATCGGAGTTGAGCGCGAATTCCTTAAGCCGGTTGAAGGTCAGCTTCTGTTCGTCCTCGAAGGTCGGGAAGGCCCGGAACAGGGCTTCGATGTCGCGGTCGCGGGCGGCCGTCGTCCGGAAGACGGCGTTGGAATTGCGGATCAGCCCCGCCAGCTCGCCCTGACGACCGCGCAGGGCCTGGAGGGCGACGGCGCCGTTGCTGAACAGCTGCTTGACCGCGACCCGCTGCGTGTCGAGCACGCGGAAGACCTTGTCGAATTCGGTGAAGAACGGTTCGAGCTCGGCCAGGGCGTTGGAGAAAGACTGGCCGCGACCGGCGATCGTGACCGCGCCTTCCTGCATCCATTCCTGGAAGGCCGCTCGCGTGCGCGGGTTGAAGGTGCGGAAGATCTCGTCGAGCTGGGCCGATTCGGCGACGTTCGCGCTCGCCAGCGTGCCGCCGTCAGGCAGCTGCGGGCCGGCGGCGTTGCCGGGGGTAACTTC
>DAIRWC010000040.1:0-10457 GCA_036802505.1 Solirubrobacterales bacterium | reverse complement strand
GCCCTACCATGCCCCGCCATGTCTGAGCTAGAGGCCCTGCTGCTGGGAATCGTCCAGGGGCTGACCGAGTTCCTGCCGATCTCCTCCTCGGGCCACCTGATCCTGGTGCCGTGGCTGCAGGACTACACGTTCCTGATCGACCACCCTCACTTCAACAAGACCTTCGACGTGGCCCTCCACGTCGGCACCCTGGTCGCTGCGATCGGCTACTTCCGCCATGAGGTCGTCGCCCTGATCCGCGCCTTCATCGATGTCGTGCGTGCCCGGGCGGTCGAGACTCCGCTGCAGCGACTCTCGGTGGCGATCGCCGTCGGCACGATCCCGGCCGCGGTCGCCGGCGGCCTCGGCGCCAAGTTCTTCGAAGACACGCTGGGCGAGCCCTGGATGATCGCGCTGCAGTTGATCTTCTTCGGCGCCCTGCTGTTCTACGCAGACAAGCTGCCGCAGCGCAAGTCACTTGAGCAGTCCACGGTCAAGGACGGCCTCTACATCGGCCTCGCCCAGATCCTCGCCCTCGCTCCCGGCACCTCGCGCTCGGGGATCACGATCACCGCAGGGCGCTACCTCGGCCTCGACCGCGACGCCGCCGCGCGCTTCTCCTTCCTGCTGCTGATTCCCGTGGTCACGGGCGCCGCCGTCTTCAAGGGGGCGAGCGCCGCCCACGAAGGCCTGCCGAGCGGTGTGGTCGGGCCGATGATCGTCGGCACGATCGCCGCCGCGGTCTCCGGCTACCTGGCGATCGCCTTCCTCTTGCGCCTGGTCCGCACGTCCTCCTATGCGCCGTTCGTCTACTACCGCTACGCCGTCGGCGCGATCGTCCTGCTGATCATCGCCACCGGCCTACGTCCCGCCACTTTCTGAAAGAGCAAGCGGCCCAGGGCAGGTGGGCCGCTTGCGACGAGAGAGGAGTCTCGTAGGGCGGATATTGCCCGCCGCCCGTAGGCGATGGGTGAACATTTCGATAATCCCTGGAGCGAATTTCAGGCGTCGTTTCCGCAATTTAGGCACTTCGAGTTGTAAAAAACCTGTGAAAGCAGGCATTTCGTCGCGGCGGTTGGCCGACCATGCGCATACAATCGCCCCGCCGGTGAACCAGCAGCAGACCATCAGGCTCGCGGTTATCGACGACGACAGCGGCTTCGTCACGGTTCTGGCCAAGCGCACCGAGGCCGCCGGCTGGCAGCAGCGCACCCTCGCCGGGGCGATCCCGCCGGAGGAGCTGGTGGCGTTGAAGCTGAACGCGCTGCTGGTCGACCCCGCCGTCCTCGGCGAAGAGGCGTGGGCGTACCTGGAGCGCGTCTGCGGGATGCTCCCCGACCTCGGCGTGGTCGTCTGCACCAGCCGCTCTACCGTCGCGCAGCGGGTTCGCGGCCTGCGCCTCGGGATCGACGACTGGATCACGAAGCCGTGCCACCCCGAAGAGGCGATCGCCCGTCTCGAAGCGGTCTCGCGCCGCCGCCGCCGCGCCCGCCCCCAGGTCGAGGCGGGGCCGGTCGTCGCCGGCGAGCTGGAGATCCGCTCCGATCGCTTCCAGGCCTTCGTCGGCGAAATCAGCCTTGACCTGACCAGGCGCGAGTTCGAGCTGCTGCAGCTGCTCGCCGACTCGCCCGGGCAGGTCTTGGAGCGCGAGGCGATCTACCAGCGGGTCTGGGGCTACGCGATGGCCCACGGCGACCGTTCCGTCGACGTCTTCATCCGCAAGCTGCGCCAGAAGCTCGAGAAGCTCTCGCCGAACTGGGGCTACATCCACACCCACTTCGGGGTCGGTTACCGCTTCGATCCAGAGCCGGCCGACGGCACCGCGCCTCTTCACAGCTCTTTCACATCTTCGACACAGCCGCGTAACAAGCTGTCGCTCAGCCGCTGAGAGCCTGGCTCGCGAGCGGCCGTCAAGGCCCGCCTTTCGTGCCAAACGACAGAAGGAGTGCATGTGAGTCCCTCGAGATGGTTGGCAGTAATCGTCTCTCTGGCGGTATTGGCCGTCGGCGTCGCGGCCTGCGGCAGCAGCGGCAGCAGTTCCTCGGGCGATCTCTCCGGCCAGGTCGCCGGTGCAGGCTCGAGCGCCCAACAGGCGGCGCAGGAAGCGTGGATCGCCAACTTCGAGAACGAAAACTCGGGCGTGACGATCTCCTATGACCCGGTCGGGTCCGGCGGCGGTCGCGAACAGTTCATCGCCGGCGGCACCGCCTACGGCGGCAGCGACACGCCGCTCTCCGAAGACGAAGGCGAGCTGAAGGGCGCGACGGAACGCTGCAAGCCGGGCGAACTGGTCGAGATCCCGGTCTACATCTCGCCGATCGCGATCATCTACAACCTGCCCGAAGTCGAATCGCTGCAGTTCTCGCCCGACACGCTGGCGAAGATCTTCAACCAGGAAATAACCAGCTGGGACGACGCGGCGATCGCGGCCGACAACCCGGGCGTCGAACTGCCGAGCACCCGGATCGTCCCGGTCAACCGCTCCGACGAGTCGGGAACGACGGAAAACTTCACCGACTACCTCTCCCAGGTTGCGCCCGAAGTCTGGACGCATGAAGTCAGCGGCGACTGGCCGGTCAAGGGCGGCGAGGCCGCCGAGGGCACCTCTGGCGTGGTCGAAGCGGTCAACGCCGGCGAAGGCGCGATCGGCTACGCCGACGCCAGCCAGGCGGGCGAACTCGGCATCGCCAACATCAAGGTCGGCAAGGAATACGTCGGCCCGACCGCGGAAGCCGCGGCGAAGATCCTCGAGGAGTCGCCCGAAGACAAGGAACTGAGCAAGGGCAAGAACGTCTTCGCGTTCGAACTCGACCGCAAGACCGAAGCGCAGGGCACCTACCCGATCGTCCTCGTCTCCTCGCTGATCGCCTGCACCAAGTACGACTCGGCGAGCGAAGCGGCGATCGTCAAGGCCTACCTGGAATACGCGATCAGCGCCGAAGGACAGGAAGCGGCGGCCGAAAACGCCGGCTCCGCTCCGCTCTCGGCGGCGCTGACGGAAAAGATCCTGCTGGCCGTCGAAGCGATCGAAACCGGTTCCTAGGCAGGCGCGTTGGAGCCAGTGCAAGCAACCGGGGTCTCGCCGCTCGCCGCGGCGGGACCCCGGCGTCGTTGGGGGGACCGGGTCTTCTCCAACCTGGCGCTCGCCGCGGGGGTGACGATCCTCGCCCTGCTCGCCGGGGTGGCGCTCTTCCTCCTGATCGAGGCGCTGCCCGCGGTCGGCGCCGCGCCGGCCGAACTGCCGCAGGGCAAGAGCCTGGTCGACTACATCGCGCCGCTCGCCTTCGGCACCGTGCTGGCGGCGGCGCTCGCGGTTGTGCTCGCGGTTCCCCTGGCGATCGCGGTGGCGCTCTTCATCAGCCACATCGCGCCACCCCGCATCGTCCTCGCGCTCGGCTTCCTCGTCGACCTGCTGGCGGCGATCCCGAGCATCGTCTACGGGCTCTGGGGCATCTTCGTGCTCGGCCCCGCCGCGGTGCCGGTGATGGAGTGGCTGGAAAAGAAGCTCGGCTTCATTCCCTTCTTCGCCGGCCCCGCCTCGGTCACCGGGCGGACGATGTTCGTCGCCGGCATCGTGCTCACCGTGATGATCCTGCCGATCGTCTCCGCCGTCGCCCGCGAGGTCTTCCAGCAGACGCCGCGCAAACTGCAGGAAGGCGCGCTGGCGCTCGGGGCGACGCGCTGGGAGATGATCAGGATGACCGTTCTGCCCTTCGGCAAATCGTCGATCGTCAGCGGCGCGATGCTCGGCCTCGGCCGCGCGCTCGGCGAGACGATGGCGGTGACGATCATCCTCTCGGTCTCCGGGATCGTCACCTTCAACCTGATCAGCCAGGCGAACCCGTCGACGATCGCCGCCAACATCGCCCTCGACTTCCCCGAGTCCTCCGGCCTCGCCGTCAACACGCTGATCGCCTCCGGCCTCGTCCTCTTCGCGATAACCCTGGTCACCAACCTCGCGGCGCGGGCGATCATCGCCCGCCAGAACATCCAGTAAGTGGAGGCCTCGACACAGATCCCGTCGCTCTTCGCCACGCCGAGGGGAGGCCGGTTGTGGCGCCGCAAGGCGATCAACTGGCTGATGACCGGCCTCATCGTCATCGCTTTCGCGATCGCCCTGATCCCGCTCTTCTCGCTGCTCTACCAGGTCACCAAGCGCGGCCTGCCGGGGATCAGCTGGGAATTCTTCACCACCTCGCCGCGCGGCGTGATCGGCGGTGGCGGCGCCGCCCACGCGATCGTCGGCACGGTCGTGATTACCGCGGTGACGGCGGCGATCTCGGTGCCGATCGGGATCATGGCGGCGATCTACCTGACCGAGTACGGGGGCGGCCGCCTGCGCCGCGCGCTGACCTTCTTCGTCGACGTGATGACCGGCATCCCCTCGATCGTCGCCGGGCTCTTCGCCTACGCGCTCTTCGCGATCTTCCTCGGCCCCGGGATCAGGTTGGGGCTGATGGGCGCCGTGGCGCTCTCCGTGCTGATGATCCCGATCGTGATCCGCGCCTCGGAGGAGGTGCTGAAGATCGTCCCCAACCACCTGCGCGAAGCCTCCTACGCGCTGGGCACGCCGAAATGGCGGACGATCGTCAAAGTCGTCCTGCCCACCGCTTTCGCCGGCCTGGTGACGGGGGTGATGATCGCTGTCGCGCGGATCGTCGGCGAGACCGCGCCCCTGCTGGTCACCACGGGGATCGTCGACTCGATCAACACCAACCCGTTCGAAGGCCGCATGCAGAACCTCGCGGTCTACGCCTACAGCGAGTACCGCACTCCCGGGGTGATGAAAGAAGCCTCATACGATCGGGCCTGGGCGGCGGCGCTGACCCTGATCGCTATCGTGATGATCCTCAACCTCGTGGCCCGCTTGGTCTACCGCCGCTACAGAACCGAGAACCGATAGTGAGCGTTCTTCAACCGTGGAGATAAGGAGACGACGAGCGATGCAAGGAGCCGCAGGCGCGACCCGCGCCGAGACCGATCCCACCGCTGCGCAGGAATCCCAGATGCCGGCCCCCCGATCGACCCCCGCCCCCGGAGAGGTTTCCACCTCTGCGGACAATCGCCTCGCGAAGACGATCGAGGTGCGTGAGGTCAACCTCTTCTACGGCGACTTCCAAGCCGTTCAGGACGTGACCGTGACGATCGAGCCGAACAAGGTGACGGCGCTGATCGGCTCCTCGGGCTGCGGCAAGACGACCTTCCTGCGTTCGCTCAACCGCATGCACGAGCTGACGGCCGGCGCCAGGGTCGAGGGCCGCATAACGCTCGACGGCCACGACATCTACGCGAAGGGGGTCGACCCGGTGCAGGTGCGGCGGCTGGTCGGCATGGTCTTCCAGTCGCCGAATCCGTTCCCGACGATGTCGGTCTATGAGAACGTCGCCGCCGGGCTGATCCTCAACGGCGGTCGCGTCAAGAGGGCCGAGAAGGACGAGATCGTCGAGCGCTCGCTGCGTGGTGCGCACCTCTGGAACGAGGTCAAGGAGCGGCTCGACAAGCCCGGCTCGAGTCTCTCGGGGGGGCAGCAGCAACGCCTCTGCATCGCCCGCGCGATCGCGGTCGAGCCCGAGGTGCTGTTGATGGACGAGCCCTGTTCGGCGCTCGACCCGGTCGCCACGCTCGCGATCGAGGACCTGATCGGCGAGCTGAAGAGCCGCTACACGATCGCGATCGTCACCCACAACATGCAGCAGGCGGCGCGCGCCAGCGACGTCACCGCGTTCTTCAACCTGGAGCAGACGGGCAAGCCCGGGCGGCTGGTCGAGATCGGCCCGACCGAGACGATCTTCACCAGCCCGCGGGAACAGGCGACCGAGGACTACGTCAGCGGCCGGTTCGGCTGATGCCCGAAGCGCGCGCCGAATACCAGGAGGAACTGGAACGGCTCGAGGCGAGTGGGCTCGGCGGGCTCGAACTGGTCAGCTCGGCGCTCGAACGCACCCTGGAGGCGGTCGAGCACCAGGACGTAGAGCTGGCCCAGCTGGTTATCGCCGACGACGACCGGATCGACGGCCGCTACCTGGAGGTGCACCAGGCGCTGATCACGCTGCTCGCGACGCAGTCGCCGGTGGCGACCGACCTGCGCCTGATCTCGGCGCTGCTGCACGTGCTCAAGAACGTCGAGCGGATGGGCGACCAGTGCGTGAACATCTGCAAGGTGATCCCGCTGAGCGGCAACGAGCCGCCCTCCGACGAGGAGATGGTGGGGCTGATCCTGGCCATGGGCAAGCAGGCCCGCACGCTGATCAGCCAGTGCAAGCGGGCCTTCGAGGACCGCAACGTCGAGATGGCCCGCGACCTCGTCCGCCAGGACGACGTGGTCGACGACCTCAACCGCGAATGCTTTCGCCTGGCGCTGCAGATCGGCGACGACACCGACTGTCGCGAGTGGGCGATGACGATGCTGCTCGCGGCGCGTGCGATCGAGCGGATCGGCGACAACGCGGTGGACATCGGCGAGCAGGTCGCCTTCGTGGTTACCGGGCTCTTTCGGGAGTTCGAGGACGCCTCGCATCCGAGCGCGTAGGGCTTCTCGTCGTCGCAGACATCCGTCTGTAGTAGCATTCTGGCGGGCACTGTGTTGATGCCTTGAAAAAGGACGGACATTGATGTGGGCAGTTTCGTCCAGATCTTCTCAATTTTCGGCTTGTTTAAGCCGAAAATACCTATAGACTTAATGGACACTACACTGGACAGAGAAGATGGCGGCTAGTCAAGGCAAACGGGAGTACGAAAAGACGCACCCGTGGCTCACGTTCAGGGTTGACCTACAGGGGGCGGACTTCCGGCTTTGGCTTCTGCTCGGGGAGGCGACCTCCAAGAGCGACCACGTCAGGCGAGCATTGCTGCGCCCGGAGGTCGCCGCTGAGATGCTCACCGTATTCCTCGTCAAAGGGGCTTTGGCCACCACTGCGATCGAGGGGAACACTCTCTCCGAGGAAGAGGCACGACAGATCTTCGAGAACGAACTGAGGTTGCCGCCCTCCAAGGAGTACTTGGCCAAAGAGATTAAAAACATAATCGGCGCGTTCAATCACATTCGTGACGAGATCCTTCCGGACGCCGCCAACGCCGACCTCACCGTCGAGAAGATCAAGCTTTATAACCGCCTTGTCCTCGACGGACTCGATGTCGACGACGATGTCGCGCCCGGGGAGATTCGAGGGCATTCGGTGGTGGTCGGGCGCTACCGTGGCGCTCCCGCCCGAGATTGCGAATATCTCTTGGAGCGCCTCTGTGAGTGGCTGAACTCGGAGGCGTTCCAGGCACCGGCGGACGAGCCGGAGCTGGCCCCTCCGCTGGCGATCTTGCGGGCCGCGTTGGCGCATCTCTACCTCACTTGGATTCATCCCTTCGGGGACGGGAATGGCCGAACCGCCCGCTTGCTGGAACTCCACATCCTGCTCGCGTCCGGCTTTCCGCAGCCGGTCACCCAGCTGTTGTCGAATCACTACAACCACACGCGCAGCAAGTACTACCGGCAACTCGATGGGACGACGACCGGAGGCCCCAACGGCTTTCTCCTCTATGCCGTCCAGGGACTGGTCGACGAACTGAGGGCGCAGCTCGACCGAATCTGGTCCATGCAGTATCTGGATCGCTGGGAGCAGTACATCCATCAGCGCTTCGGTGAGACGAAGACGGAGGCCCGCCGGCGGCAGTTGCGGCTTGTCAAGGATCTCTCCAAGGTCAGCATCGAAGCGACGCCAAGCCATCCGGTTCCCAATCTCCGGCCTAAGCCTCGCGCGGAGATCAGGCGCCTTTCCCCCGAGCTTGCAGAAGCCTATGCGGGAAAGACCGAAAGGTCTCTCAGCAGAGATTTGAATGCATTGGAGCGGATGGGGCTCATCGCGCGGACGCCCAAAGGCTGGATCCCACGCTCGGACTCCGTGCTGGCCTTCATGCCACCCCAGGCCCGATCGACTGATCGCGACAGCCTCATTTCCTGGTAGTTCGCACAGCGAACTTCCGGCCACGGTTGAGATCCGGACTGTCTGGGAACATGACGACTGAGTCCGGGATGCTCTGCGCCGCCATAGATATTGGGTCCAATACGACGCGATTGCTCGTGGCGGAGCCTGTCGATGGGCAGTTGAAGAAGGTGATGGAGCAGCGGGCTTATACGCGGATCAACAAGGCGATTCGGGATTCGGGGGAGATTCCGGCTGAGAAGGCCTCCGAGGTCGCCGAGGTCGTGGCCACGCAGGTGCGGCTGGCGCGTGAGCTCGGGGCGGAGACGATCCGGGCGGTGGCGACCGCGGCCGTGCGCGAAGCGAGCAACGGTGCTGTCGTCGCCAGGCAGATCGGCGATGGGGCCGGCGTTCCCGTCGAGATCCTCTCCGAGCAGGAGGAGGGGCGACTCTCTTTCATCGGCGCCACCAAAACGCTCGGCCACCCGGTCGACGGCCTGGTCGGCGTCGTCGACGTCGGCGGCGGCTCGACCGAGGTCATCCTCGGCACCGTCCCCGGCGGTGTGCGGGAGGTCCGCTCGTGGCGGGTCGGCTCCGGCGTGCTGGCCGATGAGCTGATCGCCTCCGACCCGCCCTCGGCGGCCGAGGTCCGCAAGATCCGCGACCGGATCGACGATCTCTTTGCCGACGTGGAGATCGAGCAGCCGGCTCAGGCCGTCGCGGTCGGCGGCAGCGCGACCTCCTTGCGCCGCCTGGTCGGGGCGGTGCTCGAGTACGAGACGCTGGAGCGGGGGGTACGCGTCCTCTGCGGCGACCCCGCTGCCGACGTCGCGCGTCGCTTTGAGCTCGACCCGGAACGGGTGCGCATTCTCGCCACCGGCGTGTTGTTGCTGGAGAAACTCTCGGAGCTGCTTGGCCAGCCGTTGCAGATTGGCAAGGGGGGCCTGCGCGAGGGCGTTGTCCTCGATCAGCTCAATGGCAACGCCAATGGTTCTTCGCCGGCGCGGTTAGCGGCCTAAAGCCATCCGGTAGGGGTGGCTTTAGGCTGAGTGCGTGGCGCGTGCATGGGACGTTCGCGGATTCAGTTGCGAGGAGTCGTTCTCGGTTTCGGCTGAGCGGGTGGTCGCGGTTCGTGCTGCTGAGGTTTTCGAGCACTCGGATGGGGTTCTCGATACCGAGGACATCGAGGCGTTGCATGACATGCGGGTGGCTACGCGGCGGCTGCGCGCTGCGCTTGAGGTCTATGCGGCTTGCTTTCCGGCCAAGCTTCATCGCAAGGCGCTGAAGCGGGTGAAGATGCTGGCTGACGCTCTGGGGGAGCGGCGCGATCGGGATGTCGCGATCGAGTTCCTTCTCGGGTTCGCCGGCGAGGCGCCTGAGGCCGACCGCGCCGCGATCGAAGCTTTGATCGAGCGACTGCGCCGGGAGCAGCGGCAGGCAAACGAGGAACTGGCGCCCTTCCTCGCCGCCAAGCGCCTGAAGAAGCTGCGCCGCCGGCTGGGCAAGTTGGTCAAGGCGGCGAAGAGTTGAAGGCGCGCAAGGTCAAGGGCCTCGACCCGGCGGCGCCGCTGCGTCCCAACGCCGAGCGGATCGTGCGGACGCGGCTGGAGGAGATGCGGGAGCTGGCGGCGGCTGCGCTCGAGCCGTCGGCCGCGACGGCTCAGCACGACCTGAGGATCGCCGCCAAGCGGTTGCGCTACGTGCTGGAGATAACCGGGCCCTGCTTTGGCCCGGAGGCGAAGGCCACCCGCGACGCCGCCAAGCGGCTGCAGGTCGTGCTGGGCGAGATCCACGACGGCGACGTGATGCTGGCCCGAGGGGAGGGCATCGAGTCGCTCTGCACCCTGCTGCGCACCCGCCGCGAGCTGCTCTTCCGCCAGTTCGGCGACCTCTGGTGGGAGGTTTCACCGACTCTTCACACCTTTTCCCTGCTCAGGGGCGAATCTGGAGGTGACCTGAACGATAGATAGAGAGGAAGGCACCGATGACTTCCCGAGTAGATATGCACTGCCACTCCACCGCCTCGCAGCTCTCGCGGCTCGGCGTCCAGCGTTCCCTCGGTCTGCCCGAGTGCGCGACGCCTCCCGAGGAGGTCTACGCGCTGGCCAAGCGGCGGGGGATGGACTTCGTGACGATCACCGACCACGACACGATCGACGGTTGCCTCGAGTTGGCCGGCCGTCCCGACTGCTTCGTCTCCGAGGAGCTGACCGCTCGCTTCGCCGGCGAGCCCCAGGCGGTGCACGTCCTTTGTTACGGGATCGATCCCGGGGACCACGAGTGGCTGCAGGCACACGCCGGCGACGTCGAGGCCTGCGCCGCATACCTTCATGAGGGGGAGATCGCCTGCGCCCTGGCGCATCCCTTCTACAACGTCGCGGCGCCGCTGGCACCGCGCCATCGGCGCCGTCTCGCCGAGCTCTTCCCGATCTGGGAGGTGCGCAACGGCTCGCGCGCCGCGGAGCTGAACATGCCCGCCGTGGTCTACGTCGAGACCCACGGCAGCACAGGGATCGGCGGTTCCGACGATCAGAAGGCCGAGTTCCTGGCGCCGCTGGCGGCCGG
>DAIRWC010000039.1:8797-10495 GCA_036802505.1 Solirubrobacterales bacterium | reverse complement strand
CGAGCCGCCGCGCGCGACGGGCCAGCCGTTGCGGTGGCAGGCGCAGGTGAGGGCCATCCCGGCGGCGGAGCTGAAAGGCCGTGAGAAGGGGCTGAAGGAGTGGGCGGCGGTGCCGCCAAAGAGGGCGCGCGCCTCTGGGGTCGGCAGGGTGCGAGCGAGCAGCGAGACCGGCGCCGCTGCCGCCGGTCCGAAGCGGGCGAGGGCGAGTGGGTGGCGCGGCAGGTGCGCGAGCGGCCGCATGATGTCCTCGGCGAGCGCGTCGAAGTGGCGAGAGGACGAGCCGAAGAGCCGCTTCCAGGCGGGGCCGGCGGAGCCGAGCCCGGCCGCCGTCTCCTCGATCGAGCGGTGCATGACGGCGGCGCTGCCGTCGTCGAAGGGGTGGCTGACCTCGACCTCGGGCCAGGCCCACTCGAGGCCGTGCCGCTCGAGGTCGAGCCCGGCCAGCGCCCGCGAGCCGGGCGCGAAGGGATGCGAGGCCGAGCAGTCGTCGTGCAGCAGGCCCGGCAGGGTCAGTTCGCTGCTCCGCGTCCCGCCGCCGATCGTCGCCGCCGCCTCGAGCACGGTCACCCCCACTCCCTGCGTGGCCAGCGTCGCGGCCGCGGCGAGCCCGTTGGGGCCAGCTCCGACGACGATCGCTTCGCTCATACGGCGGTCTCGACCGGGAAGGGGCGCTCGTCGAGCCAGGGCTGCCGCTCGACCATGTCGGCGACGTTGACCCAACCCTCCTCGACCAGGCCGGTGGCGGCGTCGAAGATCCGGTAGCGCTGGCGCGCCACGTTGGCGGGTTGGGACTCGAGCACGACCACCCGCACCTCGCCCGGCTCGAAGCGACAGTGCTCCTGGATCGCCGCGAGCAGCCGCTGGTCGTGGAAGTGGCCGTCGCCGAAGTTGTAGCCGAGCACCACCCCGGCGACCAGCTCCCCCTCGCGCACGGCGTAGTCCTCGACGTCGTCGACGGCGCGCTGCACGAGGCCGTTGAGGGCGCGGCCGTGCGAGTGCATCGAGCGGAAGGCGAGGCCTTTGTAGACCAGCACGTCGATCAGCTCGGGGTCGTAGAACTTGGCCAGCTGCTCGGTGACGATCGGCGCCGGCTTGACCAGGTCGCGGTCGAGCTTCGCCTCGGCGTCTCCCCGCTTGCGGAAGAGCCACTGGCTGGTCGCCCAGTTGCCGGCGTAGTAACGCATCGAGGGCAGGAAGGAGACGAGGTCGGGCCGGAAGTTGCCAAGCACAGGGAGGCCGACGCAGGTGACGGCGAGGATCGCCAGCAGCAGCGGGTCGTCGAGGGTCGAGAACGAGGTCGCACCGTAGTGGCCGAAGAGGAAGAGCAGGCCAAAGACCATGAAGATGTTCCACTCCAGCGGCACCGCCAGGGGGAAGGTGGAGAGGATGTGGAGGTGAAAGATCACCATCCCGGCGACGGCGATCGTGCCGACGATTCCTCCCTGGGAGACGAGCAGGATCGCCGGCAGGGTGAACTCGATCACGGTGCCCATGTGGGCGGCCAGCGCGCCCGTCGACGACGGTCTCAGATCCTCCGGGTGGTCGCGGTAGAGGCGTTTCTTCGCCGCCCGCCAACGGTTCCAGGGCGTGTTGCTGATCATCACCGTGACGACGAAGGGGAAGTGACGGTTGAGCTTCGAGGAGGCCGCCCCCCACCAGATGCAGACGAAGACGAGCTGGGCGGCGACGATCATGTTG
>DAIRWC010000039.1:0-8787 GCA_036802505.1 Solirubrobacterales bacterium | reverse complement strand
GAAGGGAACCTTGTCGCGCAGGCCGAGCAGGGCCAGCAGGGCCAGCAGCACGCCGACCGCGACGGGGTCCACGCGGCCGGCGGTGACGGCGGTCGCGTCGACGCCGTCGGAAAGCAGCAGGTTGAGCGCGGCGGCGATCAGCCCCGCGTAGACGGCGACGTCGAAGAGGGTGCGCCGCGTGCCGCGCGTCAGCGGCACCCGCTCGGGCCATGGAGGCAACCGCGTCGTGCCGGGCCGCAGCCAGTAGAGGACGCCGCCGATCATCGGCGAGAAGCGCAGGGTCAGCGGCAGCGAGCCGGCGCCGAGGCCGAGCACCTCCCACAGCATCGTCCAGATCACCGCCTTCTGGAAGACGATCGGTTCGGTCCACCAGTCGCCGAGGCTCCCGAGGCCGCCCAGCCCGGAGGTGGTCGCCGAGATCAGCAGCAGGCCGCCGCCCGCATAGACGACGAGCTTGAGGATGTAGAGCAGGTAGACGAAGGTCGGCGTGCCGAAGCCGTTGATCGCCCAGTCCTGGGCCAGTACCTTGATCCGCTCTAAGTGCGGGCGTTGTTTCCACTCCTGGTACTCGAACGGTGGGGGAGTGGGATTGATGAAGCCCATAAGCTGAAGAGCCTATCCCGGTCAGTAGCCGCCCACTGCTTGTTGTCGACACGCCCTCGATGTTGTTTCGGGCGTTTTATGCGCTGCCCGATTCGATCGTCGGGTCGGACGGGAGGCCGGTGAATGCGCTGCTGGGCACGGCCAATCTTGTCTTGCGGGAGATGGAAGTTCATCGGCCTCGGGCGGTTGTTCTCTGCTTTGGGCCGGATGCGGCTTCGTACCGGACTGAGCTGTATCCGGCTTACCACGCGGAGCGGGAGGCGGCTATGCCCGATGACCTCTTGCCCCAGTTCGTTGCCGCGCGGGGGTTCTTTGAGGCTTTCGGCTGGACGGTGGCGACCAGCGACTCGCTGGAGGCTGACGACCTGCTTGGCACCTACGCCGAGCGTGAGGCCGAGGCGGGTGGGCGGGCGTTGCTGCTTACCGGCGACCGCGACATGTACCAGTGCGCCACTGAGCGGGTGACGGTTCTCTACGTCAAAACCGGCGGCGGCAAAGGTGCCGAAGAGGTCGGGCCGGCGGAGGTGCGCGAGCGCTACGGCATCGACCCGGAGCTGGTGCCCGACTTCATCGCCCTGCGCGGCGACCCCTCCGACGGCCTGCCCGGCGCCAAGGGCGTGGGGCCGAAGACGGCCGCCGACCTGCTGCGCGAGCACGGCTCACTGGAGGCGATCCTCGACAACGCGATCCGCCTGCCGCGACCGAAACTGCGCGCCGCCCTGCTCGACGCCCGCGACGACCTGCTCGCCTTCAAGGACATCGCGACGCTGCGCGACGCCGGGGTCGAACCGCCCCCGGACCGCGGCACCGACTGGACCGGCGCCGCGGCAACGGCCCGCGAGCACGGCATGAACCGCCTCGCCGAGCGCCTCGAGGCGAACGCAGGCTAAGCGCATCCGACATTAACCACATCCCAGGTGGGTCAATGTCGGATGCGCCGCCTAGCGCTAGCCGGCGGCGACCACTTCAACCGTGCCGTGCATCTGGGGATGGATCGAGCAGACGTACTCATAGGTGCCCGGTTCCTTGAAGGTCTCGGACTTGATCTTGCCTTCCTCGATCGTGCCGGTGTCGAAGCTGCCGTCGACCGCGGTCGCCGTGTGCGGCGCCGAGTCCCGGTTCTTCCAGATCACCTTGCCGCCTTCCTCGATCGTCACCGGGTCGGGACGGTAAGAAAAGTCCTTGATGTCGACCTCGGCGGAGCGCACGGCGTCGCCACTGGGCGCCGCGGCGTTGCCACCAGAGTCACTGCCGGTCGTGTCCGTCGTCGACTCGCTCATGCCGGCGCCCGACTCGCTCGTGGTGGAAGAGTTCGAATCGCCGCCGCCACACCCGGCCGCGCCGATCGCGGTCAACGCTAGGACGGCGCAGAGGACAGGGAACGCGAGGAGCTGCTTGGCTTGCATCCGCCCCCGGTACCCGTATCCCCCGATCCGAACCGCATGGCGCCGTCGTCGATTGCGCCGCGCCGGATCGTGCGGATGTCGAAGACGTAGTTCTGGCGCAGCTTCCAGGGTTCCTTCGAACCCTGTTTGGGAAAGTGGTCGAGCGAGCGCTGCACGTAGCCGGAGGTGAAGTCGAGCAGCGGCTGCTCGCTCACCGAAGGGTCGACCTCGGCGACACAGCGCTCGTAGCCGTGCGCGTCCATGTGGTTGAGCAGGCGACAGACGTACTCGGAGGTCAGGTCCGCCTTGAGGGTCCAGGAGGCGTTGGTGTAGCCGACGGTGAAGGCCATGTTCGGCACCCCGCTCAGCATCATGCCCTTGTAGGTCATCTTGCTCGGCACGTCGACCTGCTCGCCGTCGACGCTCAGCTCGATCCCGCCGAGGAAGAGCAGGTTGAGCCCGGTCGCGGTGACGATCGCGTCGGCCTCCAGCTCCTCGCCGGACTCGAGCGCGATCCCGCGCTCGGTGAAGGTCGCGATCCGATCGGTGACGACCGAGGCCTCGCCCTTGGAGATCGACCTGAAGAGATCGCCGTCGGGGACTATGCACATGCGTTGGTCCCAGGGGTTGTAGCGCGGCTTGAAGTGCTTGTCGACGTCGTAGCCGGGCGGCAACGAGCGCGCGACGCCTTTGCGGATCAAGCGCTTGATCAGCTCCGGCCGGCGGCGGCTGAGCTGGTAGAAGACCGCCTGGATCAGCACGTTCTTCCAGCGCACCACTGCGTAGGCGGCGCGCTCCGGCAGGCGACGGCGCAACCTGGCGGCGATCGGGTCTTCGGCCGGCATCGAGGCGATGTAGGTCGGTGAGCGCTGCAGCATCGTCACGTGCTCAGCCTCCTCTGCCATCGCCGGCACCAGGGTCACCGCGGTGGCGCCGCTGCCGATCACGACGACCTTCTTGCCGCTGTAGTCGAGGTCCGCGGGCCAGTGCTGGGGATGGACGACCGGGCCGGCGAACCGGTCGACCCCCTCGAACTCGGGGGTGTACCCCTCGTCGTAGCGGTAGTAGCCGCTGCAGGTCCAGAGGAAGCCGCAGGTCAGGCGCACGGTCTCGCCCGTGTCGGTGCGCTCGGCCTCGACCGTCCAGCGGCTCTCCTCGCTCGACCAGGCCGCGCTCACTACACGGTGGCGGAAGTGGATCCGCCGGTCGATCCCGCTCTCCTGCGCGGTCCGCCGCACGTACTCGAGGATCGAGTCGCCATCGGTGATCGACTTCGACGCCGTCCAGGGCTTGAAGCGGTAGCCGAGCGTGTGCATGTCCGAGTCCGAGCGAATGCCCGGATAGCGGAAGAGGTCCCAGGTGCCGCCGAGGTCGCCGCGCGCCTCGAGGATCGCATAGCTCTTAGCGGGCGAGCGGTCCTGCAGGTGCCAGGCGGCGCCGACGCCAGAGAGGCCGGCGCCGACGATCAGCACATCGAGATGTTCGGGCAACCCCTCGGCCACGGGGCGGATTCTCGCACGCTGGCTGGTCAGCCAGTGTGACGAGCCGCATAGCTATGGGCAGGGGCGTGCGCGGCTAGGCGATGCGGTAGCGCAGGTGCGTGACACCCGGCGCCTCGACGACGAGGATCTGCTCCAGCTCGCGACCGCCGCCGGCGCCGTCCTCGAAGAGCCGCTCCCCATCGCCGAGCAGGACCGGCACGACGTTGAGCTGCATCTGGTCGACAAGGCCGGCCGACAGGTACTGCCGGGCGGCCTCGGCGCCACCGGCGAGGTGGACGTCCAGCTCCCCGGCCGCCTCCTTCGCCTGCTCCAGCGCCGACTCGATCCCGTCGGTGACGAAGTTGAAGGCGGTCTCACCCAGGGTCAGCGGCTCGCGTTCGTGGTGGGTGAGGACGAAGACCGGCGTGCGGAAGGGCGGGTCCTCTCCCCACCAGCCCTGCCACGGATCCTCGCCCCACGGCCCCGGGCCGCCGCCGAACATGCCGCGCCCCATGATCACGGCGCCGACCCCGCTCTGCGATTCCTCGACCAGGGGCGTGCTGGCGTTCGTCTCTCCCCCCTCGCGGCCGTGCGGCTCGCGCCAGGCGGCGAGGGGAAAGATCCACTCGTGCAGCTGCGTCCCGCCTTCGCCGAGCGGGTTCTCCTCGCTCTGGTTCGGCCCGGCGACGTAGCCATCGAGCGAGATCGAGATTTCGAACCTCAGCTTCGACATCGGATCCTCACCATGCGCAGCGTAGCGCGGGGGAGAGTTTCGGCCGCTGTGGACTTTGTACGTGCGATGGCACGTAAGAAATCCGATCCGCGGAGCAGACGGGCCTGGGCGCTGGCGGGGCGTCAGCACGGCGTGGTGACCCGGCGGCAACTGCTCGGGCTCGGATTCAGCCGCGAGGCGATCGCCCACCGCATCGGCGTCGGGCGCCTCCATCCGGTGGCACGAGGGGTCTACGCGGTCGGCTGGCCGCGCCTGACCCAGGAGCGACGCTGGATGGTGGCCGTCCTCGCCTGCGGAGAGGGAGCCGTCCTGAGCCATCGCAGCGCCGCGGCCCTCTGGGGCATCGGCAAGGAGCGACGCGGGGGGATCGACGTAAGCATCCGGCGGCGCTGCAGGCACCGCCGGGCCACGATCCGCGCGATGAGTCGGCCGTCGCTGCGGCCAGGAGACATCGCGACGCGAAACGGGCTTCCCGTGACGGGGCCGGCACGCACTTTGGTCGATCTGGCGACCGAACTCCATGCAACGGCGCTTGAGCGAGCCGTCAACGAGGCGGACAAGTACGACCTGATCGACCCCGAGGCGCTGCGGGCCGCGCTCGACGACTTCGCGGGGCAGCCTGGAGTGCGCCCCCTACGAGCCCTCCTGGACCGGCACACCTTCCGCCTTTCCGACTCCGATCTTGAGATTTTCTTCCGCCCCATCGCCACGGCGGCAGGAATGCCCCAGCCGCTGACCAAAGCAGTAGTCGACGGCTATGAGGTCGACTTCTTCTGGCCCGACCTCGGTCTCGTGGTCGAGACCGACGGCCTGCGCTATCACCGCACGGCGTCAGAGCAGGCGCGCGACCACCGTCGCGACCAGGCGCATGTCGCCGCCGGCCTGACGACCCTGCGCTTCACCCACTGGCAGGTCAGGCACGAACCCGCGTACGTGCGCAAGATCCTCCGCCAGACCGCCCCCCACCTCCGCGGCGCCTGAAGGGGACGCAACCTGCTCGGGACTTTGTACGTGCTCCCACACGTACAAAGTCATCTACGACGGAGAGGCGCTTACGCGGGGAGGGTGAGCACGTGGGCGTGCATGGGGTCGACGCGGCCCTCGAGAACGTCGAGGTAGGCGTCGCGTACAGCCTCGAAACCCTCGCCGCAAGTCGCCCCTAGCCAGCCCCCCGTCCACTCGCAGAAGGGGTGCCATGCCTCGGCCACCCGGGTCTGGAGACCGTCGCGGCCCCAGTCCGCGGAGCGCTTGACGACCCGGGTCGGCGCGAAGAAGAAGGTCGGCTTCGGGCCCGGTAGGTCGCCTGCGGCGGCGCCGAGCTCCTCCCAGTGGGAGGCGCCCACGGTCATGCTGTGGACGAGCCGGTCGCCGTAGTGCGAGTGGACCGCGCGGCGCACCTCGCCGTCGCCGGCGACGTCGACGAAGGTGGCGGGGCCGGGCTCGAGCGACTCGATCGCGTCGTAGCCCACCGTGCGGTCGTAGATCCCCAGGCCGGCGACGAAATCCGCGTTGCGCGGCGAGGTCAGGCCGATCAGCTCGACCCCCTCGCGCCGCGCAAGCAGGAAGGCGGCGGCGATCGCCGTCTTGCTCGAGGCGCTGGAGATCAGGACCGGGCCGCTCGTCGCGAAGCCCTCGTCGGCGAGCTGGTCGTCGATCAGGAAGGAGGTGAAGAAGAGCGGCCGCAGCAGCATCTGGATCTCCTCGGTATCCGCCCGGTAGAACGGATCGGCACCGGTGGTCAGGTAGCGGTGATAGGCGGACGGCAGCGCCGCGCGGTGAGGCGAGCCGTCGACAAAGCCGGCCTCGTCGGCGTCGGCGGGAGCGACGACCAGGTGAGAGGAGGGCGGCAGGTAGCCGAATACTCGCTGCCCGGGTTCCACCCCCTCGGCCTCGCTGCGCTCGACCTCGGCGAAGCCCCACATCGGCACCCGGCCCCAGCCCGGCTCGGCCGGGAAGAAGTCCCAGTAGCTCATCGCCTCGCCGAAGACCGCGTAGGTGACGTTGTTGGCGGTGAGGCCGAAGGTCTCGACCCGGAGCAATGCCTGGCCGGCGTCGATCTCCGGCAGCGGGGATTCCGCGATGCGGCACTCGCGAAGATCGTCACGCTTGACCAGGAAGTCCGTCATCGGCGCTTCGATGTTCTCACGTTCATACTGCTGGGACTCGATGGAGAGCGGACAAGAGAGCAAGACCGTTCTGGTCACCGGTGGCTCGGGATACCTCGGCAGCTGGTGCGTGGTCGAGCTGCTGCGCCGCGGCTACCGGGTCCGCACCACCGTGCGCGACCTCGCCCGCGAGGCGGAGGTGCGCGCCACCGTCGGCGCCCAGGTCGACGCCGGGGATCGCCTCGCCGTGCTGGCCGCCGACCTGCTCGACGACGCCGGCTGGGCAGAGGCGACCGACGGTTGCGACTACGTCCTCCACGTCGCCTCGCCCTTCCCGCCGCAGCAGCCGAAGGACCCCGACGAGCTGATCGTGCCGGCGCGCGACGGAACCCTGCGCGTCCTTGGGGCGAGCCTCGACGCCGGCGTCGAGCGCGTCGTCGTCACCTCATCGGTGGCCGCGATCACCGGCAGCGGCAAAGCGGTATCCGGGCGACCGCTCGACGAGCGCGACTGGAGCGACCCCGACAACCCGAAGCTGTCCCCCTACGCGTGCTCCAAGACGGTTGCCGAGCGGGCCGCATGGGACTTCATGGCCGAGCGCGGCGCGACCGAGAAGCTGGCGACGGTCAACCCCGGCGCGATCATCGGCCCGGTGCTGAACGACGACCGCTCCTTCTCGCTGCAGGCGATCGAACGGCTGCTCGGAGGAATGCCGGGCGTGCCGCGGATCGGCTTCAGCTTCGTCGACGTCCGCGACGTCGCCGACCTGGAGATCAGGGCGATGACCACACCCAAGGCCGGCGGCGAGCGCTTCGTCGCGGTGGAATCGTTTAGGTGGATGGAGGATGTCGCTGCCGTGCTCCGCGAGCGCATGGGCGATGCCGCAGCGAAGGTGCCGACGCGGACGGTGCCGGACCTGCTGGTGCGCGCGATGGGACTCTTCGACCCCAGCGTCCGCTCGATAACCGGCCAGCTCGGCCGCAAGACGGAGCTCTCGAGCGAGCGGGCCAGGACCCAGCTCGGCTGGTCCCCCCGCCCGATCGACGAGACGATCGTCGAGTGCGCCCGGAGCCTGCTCTAGCCGCGGCTCACTCGACCCGGTAGCGCTCGGGCACGAAGGTCTGCGAGTCGGCGGGCGGGCGCACGTAGGCCCGCTCCTGCCGGGGCGGCAGCTCGATCGGCTCGCGATCGACGCGCTCGTAGGGGATCTGTTCGAGCAGGTGCGAGACCAGGTTGAGCCGTGCCGTGCGCTTGACGTCGGCCTCGACCACAAACCAGGGCGAGTCCTTGGTGTCGGTGTAGGCGAACATCTCGTCCTTGGCCTCGGCGTAGTCGACCCAGCGCGCCCGCGCCTCGACATCGACCGGGCTCAGCTTCCAGCGCTTCGCCGGGTCCTTCAAGCGTGCCTCGAAGCGGCGCTCCTGCTCGTCGTCGCTGACCGAGAGCCAGTACTTGAGGAGGATCGTGCCGGAGCCCTGGATGGTGCGCTCGAACTGCGGGCAGGTGCGCATGAACTCCTCGTACTCGGCATCGCTGCAGAAGCCCATCACCCGCTCGACGCCGGCGCGGTTGTACCAGCTGCGATCGAAGAGGACGATCTCCCCGGCGGCGGGCAGATGCGCCACGTAGCGCTGGAAATACCACTGGCTGCGCTCGCGGTCGCTCGGCATGCCGAGGGCGACGACGCGAACCACGCGCGGGTTGGTCCGTTCGGCGATGCGGCGGATCACGCCGCCCTTGCCGGCGGTGTCGCGGCCCTCGAAGAGGACGACGACTTTGAGGCCCTTCCGCTTGACCCATTCCTGCAGCCGCACCAGCTCCACCTGCAGCCGCTTCATCTCCTTCTCGTACCCGTCCCTGCTGAGCACCTTGGTCTTCACGGCTCGACCTTAACGCCGCCGCCGGGACCCGCGGGGCCTTGAAGAGCCAGGACCGCCCGAAGGCGGCCCTGGCCAGGTGCTCGGAAACGAACGCGGGAACAGCGAACGGGTGGGACAAGACCCGCCTCCCTACGATCGCCGGTGCCCGGGGTGGATTCCGCCGGGCGCCCCGAAACAGTGCGGCGCCTAGCGGCCCTGCACCTCCAGAGTCCCCTCAAGCATGTGAATCAAGTTAGGACCACCTCCTTTCTCTGGTCAAATGATTGAAGCAAATGGCGTGGTCGGCCGTTGGTCCGCCTCCAACCGCTTCAGCGCTTCGATCCAAACTCGGCTACCCTGCCGGATCTTCAAACGATTGGCTAGATCGTTTGACGACCGACTAGGTCACATGTCCAACTCAGCAGGCTTCAACCGAATTTCGCCTCGTTATCGCATGCGCGGTTGGCTGGTCGTGCTGCTCGGAGCCATAGCTTTGGCCGTGCTTGCTCTCGCCCCGTCGGCTGTTCTGGCGGCCGAACCGCCTGCCGGGGCCCAGTCGATCTCCACCGGTGGCGCGCACAGCTGCGCGATCCGGGTCGACGGGACGCTGGTCTGCTGGGG
>DAIRWC010000038.1:0-10520 GCA_036802505.1 Solirubrobacterales bacterium | reverse complement strand
GGGTGGTTCAGGGATGGGGGGTGGCATGGGGACGGGTTGAAGCGTGTAAGGGGTATGGACAAAAAGTGGGACGTTTCAGGGGGCTCGCTCGTCTTGTCGGCGGTGGAAGTGATGACAGGGCAGACATCGATGGCGCTTGAGGGCGAGACGTTGAGCCGAGATCGGGAGCTGGTGCGGTTCGTCGGGCGGCATGGGGCGGTCGCGATCGAGCACGTCATGGCGAGGATGGGCGTCGGGCGTACGGCTGCCTATCGGAGGGTTGCGGCCTGCATAGAGCGCGGGCTGCTGGGGCGCCTCGACCTGGTGCGCGACGAGCCGAGCCTTTTGCGGGCGACTCGCATCGGCCTGCGCTACGCCGGGCTTGGCCTTGGCGTCGCCGTCGTCTCGCCCGGCTCCGTCGACCACTGGCTGCGCTGCGCATCCACCGCTCTGCTGCTCGGCGAGGAGTTTGGGCCCGAGCGAATTCTGAGCGAGCGCGAGCTGCGCCTGTTCGAGCGGATCGAGGGACAAGCGATTGCGAGCGCCAAGGTTGGCGAGCTTCCCGATGGCGCGGCGCGCTTGCACCGTCCTGATTTGGCGGTCCTCACCGACGAGCGCCCGATCGCGATCGAGGTCGAGCTGACCCCCAAGGCCCCGCAACGACTTGAGCAACTGATCCGCGCCTGGCGACGGGCGAGCTGGGTTGCCGAGGTCCGCTACCTCTGCGCGGCGGGGCCGACCCGGCGTGCAGTGGAGCGGGCGGTTGAAAAAACCCGCGCCCAGGAGCGCATCCAAATCGAGGAGGTAGTGCCGCGATGAAACACAGACCCAAAATCGCCCCGCTTGAGGTCAGCTCGCACCTGTGGTCCGTATTCGGGCCGTTCGTCGCCGGGCTGGCGCTCGGCTTCGCCGTCCTGGCGGTGCTGCGCGTGCTGCGCCTGCGCTGGGACCTGGGGACTCTTGGGAGCACCCGTCGTCGCCTACCTGGTTTGGTTATTTGACTGGCAGCTCGGGCTGGTGCTGATGACGGCCAGCGCCATGAGTGCCGGCGCGGGCTTCTACTGGCACCTGAAGGACACCGAGCGCGGCGGCGAGGAGGCAGACAGAGCACGCAATGCAGTCGGCCCGATGAATGCCGCCATCTACTGGTGGGCCAGAAAGCAACTCGGCGAGCAGCGGGTGCGCCCGACGCGAAAGAACGCCCTGGGGCGCGTAAGCGGGGACTGGCTGGCGCTCGGCAAGACCCGCAAGAGAGCCGTCTACCACGTCCCGTTCGGATACTCGCGCGGCGTTCACTCGTTGGTGATCGGCGCGACGGGCTCGGGCAAGACCGTCACCCAGGCCGCCATTGCCCAGGCCCACATCCTCGCCGGCCTGCCGGCAATCGTGATCGACCCCAAGGGCGACCGCTACCTGCGCCACGTCATCCAAGAGGCGGCAAAGCACACGGGAGCCCGCTTCCGCGCCTGGTCCCCGGAAGGACGCGCCATCTACAACCCTTTCGCGCGCGGGGGACCGACGGAGATCACCGACAAGGCGCTCGCCGGGCATCGCTGGTCAGAGCCCCACTACGAGCTGGCGACCCAGCGCCTGCTCCTGTACGTCCTGAAAACGATGAAGGCGGCGGGGAAGTGGCCGCCCACCATCTCGGAGATCGTCCGCCACATGGACCCCGACCGGCTCGACCTGCTGGCCTCTGAGGTCGGCGGCGACTTTGGGGCGAGCGTGTCCGACTACGTAGATGGCCTCTCGGCTCGCGGTCGCTCTGACCTGGGCGGCGGTCGCGACCGTCTCGCCGTTCTCGCGGACGGCGAGCTCGGGCCGCGCTTGGACCCGGCCCTCGGGGATGGGCCGCAGATCGACCTGGCAGAGTCGCTGAGAGCGGGAGACGTCGTCTACTTCCACATCGACGCCGACCGCTTCCCCGCTGCCTCGCAGTTGCTCGGCGCGGCCCTGGTGATCGACCTCGTCGGGCTGACGGCCCAGATGCAGGGGAGCAAGTCGGGCGCCCTGCTTGTGATCGATGAGTTCGCGGCGCTCGCTGCCGGACAGGTGGCGCGGCTCTTTCAGCGCGGCCGTGGCGCTGCGTTGAGCGTCGTGCTCGGGACGCAGAGCCTCGCCGACCTTCGCGCACAGCCCGAAGACGACTCCGACACGCTGACCGAGCAGGTGCTGACGAACGTCGAGTTTGCAGTCGTCCACCGTGAGGCCGATCCCGACTCGGCCGAGCGCATGGCGAGGATGGCCGGCACGCGGCTGTCTTGGTCGACGACGGAGAAGACCGGCGGGGTCCGCGATGGCTGGTTCACCCCGCGCGAAGGGACGCGCACCAGAGCGCGCGAGTTCGTCGTCATGCCCGATCAGATCAAGCGCCTGCGCACCGGGGAAGCCGTCCTGATCAACCCGACCGCGAAGAAGACGGGGGAGATCGTGCGGATCTTCCCGCCGAGGGAGTTGGGCGGCGGTGGCTAAGAAGCTCGCCGCGTCGATCCCGAGGATCGCCCTGACGCCGCCCGAGGCGGCGGCGGCCATCGGCGTGGGGCCAGACTTTTTCGATCAGAACGTCGCGCCGGAGCTTCGCCTGATCCGGCGCGGGCGTAAGCGCCTCGTCCCGGTCAGCGAGCTTGAACGCTGGACGGCGGAGAACGCCAGTCGCACGCTTCGGGAGATGGCGTGACCTTCGCGCTGCTCCGCGAGGTCTCGACTGCGCGAGACCCGGCGCAGCTTCTAGGCTCCTCGCAGTCATGGATACCTCCGAGCAGAAAGCCCGCAAAGACTTGCGGCGCACTCAGTCCAATTTCGAGCGGAAGCTCGGGGAGGCCCACGCAGAACGCCTGGCGAGCTTCAAGCGGGCGCAGAAGGCCGGGCTTTCACTCCGGGACATTTCAGAGGAGGTCGGCTTGCACTGGACCCGAATCGGGGAAATTCTCCGAGGCGAGTAGACCTTGCTGTAGGAGAAGTCCTACGCCCCTGATACCCTGGGCATCGCCAAATCAAATAAGCGGCTCCCGGCGGCGGGTCAACGCCAACCGGGAGCCTGACCACAAGGAGGAAGTGCTCCCTATGGCTGATCGCAACCCTACGGATTGCGGCGAGTCCTTTATCAGCGACTACGCCGCCGAAGAGATGAACGCCCAGCGCATCGTTCTGGGGTTTCTGCTCGAAGAGCATCCATCCCGGCTCACGATCCCCGAGCTGTGCCGGGCGCTCTATGCGCACCCGAACGATTTCGACAGCAACGACGTGGTCGAGCGGGCGATCCGCGAGTTGGACGGCGCGGGGCTGATCCACTGCGACGGTGGCTACGCCGTCCCGTCCCGCGCCGCGCTCTGCTTCGACCGGCTGGAGATGGACTGATGGAGGTCGCCCAGCGCTTCGGCGAGAACCTGCGCCTACTCCGTAAAGGAGCCGACATCTCCCAAGAAGAGCTGGGAATGCGCTGCTCGCTCCACCGGACCGAGATCGGTCTGCTGGAGCGAGGGGCGCGGGTCCCTCGCATCGACACGCTGATCAAAATCGCAAGCGGGCTGGGCGTGCGGATCGACTGCAAGCTCCTCGACGGGATCAGTTGGACGCCCGCCACGACTGAAGCGGGCGGGTTCAAGATCAAGTCGCGCGCCGAGCGGCATGAAGAGTTGATGGAGCGAGCGGCCGCTCTGCGGGCGGGTCAGACCGAGACCGTGGACGCCGTCCAGTTGGTGAATGAAGCGCGCGACGAGCGGGCAGAACGTGGGCATCGACACGAGGAAGCCTGATGGCCGAAGGGATCAGGAAGCGTCACTCGAAAGGTTGCAGCGCCCGCGATGGCGGGCGCTGCAACTGCAAGGCTGGCTGGGAGGCCTCGGTCTACCTGGCGCGCGAGGACAGGCGGATCACGAAATCGTTTCCACGTGAGGCGGAAGCAAAGACCTGGCGGACCGATGCGAAGAGGGCGGCTGGGAACGGCGGCTTTGGATTGGCCTCGGGCGCGCGCGACTCGTGCACCCTCGCCGAGGGCCTGCGGTGGTTCGTCGCCGGGATGGAAGCCGGGCGGATTCGTCCGAAGGGCCGTAAGCACTACAAGCCGAACACGATCCGCTCCTACGAGCGCGCCGTGCGAGTTCACATCGAGCCGTCGAGGCTGGCGGGCGTTGGGGTGGGCGAGCTTCGCCGCCGCGACCTTCAGGACTTCGCCGATGAGATGCTTGCTTCCGGGCTCTCGGTGAACACGGTCAGCAACGTCCTCAATCCGATCCAGACCTTCTATCGCTGGAAGATCGACCGCGACGAGCTGACCTACAACCCGTCTGCTCGGATCGACCTGCCGAGCGACGTTTCTGCGCGCCCATCTCGGATCGCCGCCCCGGCCGAAGCGGCGGCCCTGCTCGCGGCCCTACCCGCCGAGGACCGCCCGGTCTGGGCGACGGCCTTCTACGCTGGTCTACGCCGTGGGGAGTTGCAGGCACTCCGGGTCTGCGACGTAGACCTTGACGCGAACCTGATCGCCGTCGAGCGTGGCTGGGATCAGGTCGAGGGCGTGATCGAACCGAAGTCGCGCGCCGGGTGGCGCAGCGTGCCGATGCTGGCGATCCTTCGCGACTACCTGGACGACCACCTGCGCACGGCTGGCCGGAGCGGGGAGGCCCTGATTTTCGGGCGCACCGCCGCCCAGGCGTTCTACGCATCAACGGTTGACGGACGCGCAAAGCGCGCCTGGGAGGCGGCGAACGAGCGCGAGCGGGAACTTGCCACCGACGAGGGCCGCGAGCCCGATCTGCTCCGGCCGATCAGCCTGCACATGTGCCGACACACCTTCGCCTCGCTGCTGATCGACTCCGGGGCCAACCCGAAAGCGATCCAGGAGTTCATGGGCCACTCGAAAATCCACACGACCTTCGACGTCTACGGCCACCTGCTTCCCGGCAGCCACGACGAGGTCCGCGAGCGGATGGACGCCTATTTATCGCGCTGGTCGGGCGAATCCAAAGACAGGCATTCGTCAAGAGGCGAGACCGAGATCCGAAAAGATGCCGAAGGCGAGATCTTCGATGCGCTCGATCCGTTGCTGTAGCACCTTCGTGAGCGTTTCCGTCTGCTCCATGTCGAAGGCACTGTTGAGGTTCTCCGCTTCGCCATGCAGCCGCACCCACAGGGAGCCATCGAATTTTCGTCCGATGTTGATCACGCCGGGGGACACGGATTCGTGATGGGCGATGCGATCACGGACAGACTTCGCGCCCGCGCGCTCGCCGATCAGCTGCTCGACGTTCGCTGCTGCGAGTCGCTTTTTCACCCTTCGGGAGGCTGCAAGCGGCTTTTTCCCAGCGATTGTCGAAGCCAGCGTTCGGAACCGCTGACCATCGGTCTTGAAGTAGGCGGAGGTGGCTCCAGCCAGGTACTCCAGCGTTCGACGGCACGCGAATTCCAACGCCTGGTATTCCGCCAGTAGCGGCCGGCTGTGGAGGCTCATCGTTGAGTTCCGCTCCCCGAGAAGGGCGTCCTCGTACTGCGCGGCGATTGCCGTAATTTCGCCCTCAAGCTGCTCGATTCGATCTAGTGTCCTCAGTTGTTAATTCGCGCACAGTAACCAGCGAGCGACTCCAGAATCTGATCTGCGGTCTTCGTCCAGACGAACGGCTTCGGCTCCTCGTTCCAGTGCTCGATCCATTCGCGGATGTCAGCGTTGAGCTGACGGGTGGAGCGGTGCACCCCGCGACGCAGCTTCTTTGTCGTCAGCTCGGCGAAGAAGCGCTCGACGAGATTGAGCCAGCTGGCTCCGGTGGGTGTGAAGTGAAGATGAAAGCGCGGGTGTGCGATCAGCCAGCGCTTGACCTCGTTGGTCTTGTGGGTGGAGTAGTTGTCGAGGATCAGGTGGACATCGAGCTCGGCGGGGACCTCCTCGTCGATCGTCTTCAGGAACTTCTTGAACTCGACCGAACGGTGGCGGGCATGCAGGGAGCCGATCACCTTGCCCGAGGTGGTGTCGAGAGCGGCGAAGAGGCTGGTGGTGCCGGCACGCTTGTAGTCGTGGGTGGCCCGCTCGGGGGTGCCCGGCAGCATCGGCAAGATCGGCTGGGAGCGGTCAAGTGCCTGGATCTGGGACTTCTCATCCACGCAGAGCACCAGGGCGCGCTCGGGAGGGTCGACGTAGAGGCCGACGACGTCGCGGACCTTCTCCACGAACAGCGGGTCGGTGGAGAGCTTGAAGGACTCGCTGCGATGGGGCTGCAGACCGAAGGCGCGCCAGATCCGCGAGACCGCGGTCTGGGAGAGTCCGGCCTCGCGGGCCATTGAGCGGGTCGACCAGTGGGTCGCGTCCTTTGGCTTTGACTCCAGCGTCTTGACGATCACCTCATCGACCTTCTCGTCGGAGATCGTGCGCGGCCGGCCGGGCCGCGGCTCATCGAGCAGGCCGTCGCAGCGCTGGGTGGCAAAGCGCCCTCGCCACTTTGCCACCATCTGCCGCCCGATCCCCACCCGTTCGGCTATGTGGGTGTTGTTCTCACCCTCTGCTGCCGCCAGCACGATGCGCGAGCGCTGGGCAAGAGCCTGGGCCGTCTTGCGCCGCCTTGCCCACTGCTCCAACTGGGCGCGCTCGGCATCGGTCAGGGCGATCTCAACCGGCTTGGGACCACGCGCAGCCACACCCGAAGGCTATCATAAATTGTCCTTGAACTTATGACTCAGGACACTAGGTGGTGCCGCGTGATCGCAAGGCCCTCGCGGAAGTCCCCGAAGATCCGCTCCTTCATCTCGGCCCCCCAATCCCTCTTTCCCTGCTTGGGCTCCAAGTGCTGCACCGACCGAGGTTCGGTCTGGAGGTGCTCCCAGATCGAGTTGAGCTTCTCGTCCGAAATCGCTGCGCTGCCGGGCTTTGCGAGATCCTTGAAGGCCTCCTCCGCCACAAGGGCTGAGAGCAGCATTTCCTTATGGATCTCGCTCATCTCATCCACAGCTGGAAAGCGTCTCAGATGCTCAGCCAAGAGGCTGACTAGGCGCGCGGCGGCCCCAGCTTGATCGTGCCGCCGTTGCTGGCTGACTGTGGCACCGACTGTGGCACGAGAGCCCGGCGAACGCAGCGGTCACCGACTCCGCAGTTGTCGCAAGCGCTCGCATTCCGCTCTAGCAAGCCCTCACCAACAGAAAACGCCCCACCGGGGAGGCGGGGCGTTTCTGGGGTTACTACAGGGAGGAGAGATATGTATCTCTATATATGTGGATCCGTGGGAGGTAGGAGAGCCCTATATGTGTCGCGGCGGGAGTTGATGGGAGTCAACTGCCATATGAGCGACGCCAGGCTCAACCAGGAAGTTCTTGTTTGCCCTTTATCGATCTTCTCTCGCGAATCCTTGAATCAGAATACGAACATACGTGCGATTTGTGTGTGAGGCGAGTCACAGAGGGCCTCTGGACGCTTCTGAGCCCGCCTGAAGCGATTGTTCTACCCAATTCTAAGGTGTCGCTAAACATATGGCAAGGGCTTCCTATGAATCGCCAGGTGGACGGCTGTACCGTTCCTGCGTGGCGACGACCGGTTCCAAAGCTCGAATAGACGCGGTCTTGGCCGAGCGGGGCCTCTTTCCGTCGCGCTCGGCCGCGGCCGGTGCGGTCCGCGCCGGCGAGGTCCGCGTGGGCCAGGACGGGCCCGTCGCGCTTCGACCCAGCCAGCTGGTCGACCCGGAGGCCGATTTCCGCCTCGAGCAGGGCCCTCGCTTCGTCTCCCGTGGCGGGATCAAGCTCGACAACGCGCTCGAGGCTCTCGGCATCGCCGTCGCCGGACGCGACTGCCTCGACACGGGCGCCTCTACCGGTGGCTTTACCGACTGTCTGCTGCAGCGCGGCGCGGCGCGCGTGGCCGCCCTCGACGTCGCCTATGGCCAGATCGACCTGCGCATGCGCGAGGATCCCCGCGTGACCGTGATCGAGCGGCTCAACGCCCGCGCCCTTTCTCCCGCCGACCTGCCTTTCAGGCCGGATCTGGCCACCGTCGACGTCTCCTTCATCTCGCTGACCAAGGTGCTGCCGGCGGTCGCCGACTGCCTGGCGCCCGGCGGTGACGTCCTGGCCATGGTCAAGCCACAGTTCGAGCTCGGCCGTGCGCGGGTTCACAAGGGCGTCGTGCGCGACGCGGCCGACCGCCACGAGGCGATCCTCTCGGTGGCCGCCGCCGCGGGCGTGCTCGGGCTACCGGTGCGTGGCGTGGCGTCCTCCGGCCTTCCCGGCCCGAAGGGCAACCGCGAGACCTTCGTCTGGTGCGGCGGCGAAGGGGAACCGCTCGCCGATCTCCCGGGCGCCCTCCGCGAGGTCGACCCTTGAGCGACCGGGTCGCCGCACTGATCACGCACGGGCACCCGCCTGCGACGACCGACGCGGTGACGCTTGCGATCTCCTCCGCCCGGGAGGCCGGCTGGCGGCTGGTCGCGACCGCCGGGGAGCTCGCCAAGCACGGCGACGCCGCCGACCAGATCGAAACCGTCGCGGAGCTTCCCCGCCAGGCCGACCTCTGCCTGGTTCTCGGCGGCGATGGCTCGATCCTCTACGCGCTGCGCCACTTCGCCCGCACCGCCGTGCCTGTGTTCGGGGTCAACTTCGGCACCGTCGGTTTCCTCGCCGCGGTCGAGCGCGACGAGGCTGGGGACGGGATGCGGCGGGCGTTCGCCGGTGAGATAGAGGCGGTCGACCTTCCCGGCCTCAAGATCGAGGTCGGCGGTGGGTCGCGGGTGGCCCTCAACGACGTCAGCTTCATCCGGCGCCCGCACGAGCGGGTCGCCGAGCTGAGCTACAAGATCGCCGACGAGGAGGTCGGCCATGTCCGCTGCGACGGCCTTGTCGCCGCGACGCCGGTCGGGTCGACTGGCTACAACCTCGCCAACCAGGGCCCGATCCTCGCCTGGGGGGTGAAGGGGTACGTGGTCTCCTACGTCGCGCCGCACTCGCTGACCGCGCGCGCCCTCGTGGTCGCTCCGGGCGACGTCCTTCACGTCGGCAACGCGAGTGGACGCGAGCCGGTCGACGTCGCCATCGACGGCGAACACGCCGGCACGCTCGAGTCCGGGGCGGCGCTTGAGGTGAGCTTTGCCGACGGCGTCGGACGGCTCGCCCAGCTGCCTGGGACCAGCTTCTACCAGCGCATAAGGGAGAAGTTCGGCCACCTGGCAGTCTGAGCCTCGCGGGCCGAGGCGGGCAGTTATCTAGGGTGTTGGCCGATGGAGCGCAAATGGTGGACCCTCGTCCTCAGCTCGATCGCGACGTTCATGCTGCTGCTGGACATCACGGTCGTCAACGTCGCCCTCCCCGACATCCAGCGGGATCTTGGCGCCAGCCTCTCCAGCCTGCAGTGGGTGGTCGATGCCTACTCGCTGATGCTCGCCGCCTTCCTGCTCACGGCGGGATCGCTGGGCGACCGCCTGGGCCGGCGGCGCGTCTTCTCGCTCGGCCTCGCTCTCTTCACCTTCGCCTCGTTCCTCTGTGGGATAGCCGGCGACCCGACCCTGCTCAACCTGGCGCGCGGCCTGCAGGGGATCGGCGGCGCGGCGATGTTCGCCACCTCCCTCGCCCTGATCGGCCAGGAGTTCCACGGCAAGGACCGGGCGATGGCGTTCGGGGTCTGGGGCGCGACCGTCGGCGGCGCCGTGGCGATCGGTCCGCTCGTCGGCGGCCTGATCACCGAGCACCTCGGCTGGGAATGGATCTTCTTCGTCAACATCCCGATCGGCGTCGTCGCTGTCGCGCTGACCGAGATCCGCCTTGCCAACGTCGCCGCCCAGGACCCCGAGCGGATCGACCTCCCCGGCCTGGCAACGTTCTCTAGCGGCCTCTTCCTGTTGATCTACGGCCTGATCCGCGGCAACCCCGAAGGCTGGGGCAGCGCGACGATCGTCGCCTGCCTGGCCGGCTCGGCGGCATTGCTGCTCGCCTTCCTCGCGATCGAGGCGCGCAGCAGCCACCCGATGCTCGACCTCAGCCTCTTCCGCAAGCCCGCCTTCAACGGCGTGTCCGCCGTCGCTTTCGGTCTCTCGGCGGGGATGTTCGCGATGTTCCTCTACCTGACCATCTACATGCAGGGCGTACTCGACTTCTCGCCGCTGGAGACCGGGCTGCGCTTCCTGCCGCTCACGGTGCTTTCCTTCATCGTCGCCCCGATCTCGGGCAAGCTCTCCCAGCGGGTGCCGATCCGCATCCTCGTCGGCATCGGCCTGGGTCTGGTCGGGGTCGGTCTTCTGTCGATGCACGGCCTCGCCGCCGACTCGGACATCTCGGCGCTGCTGCCGGGATTCCTCATCGCCGGCGTCGGCATCGGCCTCACCAACCCCAGCATCGGCCAGGTCGCGATCGCCGTCGTCCCGGCGGCCAAAGCGGGGATGGGGTCGGGAATCAACACGACTTTCCGCCAGGTCGGGATCGCCACGGGAGTCGCATCGCTCGGCGCGGTGTTCCAGTCCCAGGTCTCCTCGAAGCTCTCCACCCTGCTGCCGGGCGCGCCACCAGGGCTCGCCGAAGCCGTCTCTTCCGGAGGCTCGCGTGCCGCCGCCGGGATCGCCCCTCCCGCCCAGCGCCCGGAG
>DAIRWC010000037.1:0-10617 GCA_036802505.1 Solirubrobacterales bacterium | reverse complement strand
CGCCTGCAACGCGGTCAGCGGAGAGGTGACGGGCGCCGTCACCGCCCCGATCACCGACGCCCTCAAGGGGGTCGGCAACGGGATCTTCGAGCAGATCACCACCTGGGTTGCCGACGGCGCGAGTTGGCTGATCGGGCAGGTCGTCAAGGGCATCGAGGAAACGACGACGCCGCAGTTGACGACCAAGGGCTTCCTCGCGCAGTACGGGCGCATGGCGCAGATCGCGGCGCTGATGGGGCTGGCGATGCTGCTGCTGGCCGTGCTGGAGGGACTGGCCCAGGGCAACGCCGGGCTGCTTGCCCGCGTCGTCCTGATCAACCTGCCGCTCGCCTTCATCGCCACCAGCGTCGCCTATGCCGTGGTGCAGCTGCTCCTCGTCGCCACCGACGGGATGTGCCACGCGATCGCCACCGCGAGCCACGACAACTCAGAGCACTTCTTCAAGGCAGCGATCACCGGCCTCGGCGAAACGGGGGGCGAAGTCGGCAAGGAAGTCGATGGCGCCGCCACTGGTGAACCAGCCGGTGCGGCGGTTGGTCAGGCAGCAGGAACGGTGGAGGTGCCGCTGTTCGTCACCTTCCTGGCGGCGATCATCGGCGCCTTCGCCGCCTTCATGGTGTGGCTTGAGCTACTGATGCGCGACGCGGCGATCTACGTCGTCGCCCTGTTCATGCCGATGGCGCTGGCGGCGTCGATCTGGCCGCGCTGGGCCGGCGCGCTGCGGCGCACCGGGGAGCTGCTGGTGGTCATCATCGGCTCGAAGTTCGTCATCGTCTCGATCATCTCGCTCGCCGCCGGGCTGGTGGCCGAAACCGACGGGCGAGTCGAGCACATCCTCGCCGCCTCGGCGCTGATGCTGCTCGCCTGCTTCGCCCCGTTCGTGCTGTTCAAGCTGGTGCCGTTCGCCGAGGGGGCGATGACCGCCGCCTACGGTCGGCGCTCGGCCGCAGGCGGAGCGGTGAGCGGAGTGCAGCTCGCCAGCGACGTGCAGATCCTCCGCAACATGGCTCGCTCCAACTGGGGCGAGTCGGGCGCGACGCTCTGGAACGCCGGGGAGCAAGGCGGTGGCAGCGCCGGACCTGAGCCGGGCGGGCCGCGCGGTGGCGGCGGTCCCGGCGCGGGTGCAGGCGGCGGCGAGGCCGGGAGCGCAGCTGGCGGTGAGGCGGCGGCGGGCGGAGCTGGCGCGGGTGCACGGGCGGCGGCGCGCGCCGTCTCGATCGCAGGCACCAAAGCCGCCGCCCAGCGTCTACAGGGAACGGCGGTCGCCCAGCAGGCGGGCAGCTCGGCGGGCGCGGGTGCCGCGCCAGTCGGGGAGCCGGCCGAGACGCAGGCCGCCGCGCCGCGTGAGGCGGAGGGCGGCAGCTCGCCGAGCGCTGGCGAGAAACCGCCGCGACCGGCACCCGAACCGCCCAGCGCGAAGCCCGAGAAAGGAGCGAAGTCGTGAGCGCCCGGCGCTATCGCTTCGGTCCCCTCGAGCAGCGCGCCGTGGTCGGCCCGCTACGGGCAGGCCAGGTGGTGATCGTCGCCGCCGGTGCCCTGACCGGGCTGGGCGCGCTCTACGCGATGCGGAGCGTGGTCGGCCTGATCGTCGGGGTGCTGGCGCTGTGCATCGCGGTCGCCGCGATCTGCGTGCCGTTCGAGGGCCGCACGGCGGAGGAGTGGGCGCCGGTCGTCGGGCGCTGGGCGCGACGGCGGCGACGCGCCGAAGGCGGCCACCGCTCGACCGCGCCAACCGGGGGCACCCGCCTCGGCGGCGAGGAGGAGGCGGAGCACGAGACCTCGCTGCCCCCGGAGCTGGTCGGGGTCGAACTGCTCGCCGTGCCCTACGGCTCCGAGCAGGTCGGCATCATCTCCGACCGCCGCGACGGCACTTTCACCGCGGCCCTGGCGGTGCGAGCGGGAGCCTTTGCGATGCGCGACGGCGCGGAGCAGGAGCGAGCGCTCGATGCCTGGGGCGCGGTGCTGGCGAGCTGCGCCCGGGACGGCAGCCCGATCCGCCGCCTCCAGTGGCTTGAGCAGACGGTCCCGGGCCAGGGCGACGAGTTGGCGGCCCACTTCCAGGCCCAGCGGGACCGCGCCGTGCCGCTCGACTCCGAGGTGGTCCGCTCCTACATCGAGCTGGTCGAGTCGGCTGCGCCGCAGACGACCGAGCACGAGGTCCTGATCGCGGTGCAGATCGACCAACGGCGCGGCGCCCGCGAGCTGCGCCGTCTCGGCGGCGGCGTCGAGGCGGCCTGCGAGCTGCTCCTGCGCGAGGCAGAGAGCCTCGCGGAGCGGCTGACGATCGCCGAGGTCTCCGTCTCCGGCCTGCTGCGCCCGCGCCAGTACGCGGCGCTGATCCGCGACGCCTTCGACCCCTTCGGCCGGCAGGCGCGCGCCCGCGCGACCCTGGGGCAGGACGGGCGCGAGGGAGTCGAGCCGGCGCTGATGGGACCGATGGCCGACGAGGCGAGCTGGTCCACCTACCGCACCGACTCGGCCTTCCACGCGACCTACTGGATCGCGTCGTGGCCGCGCTCGGACGTCGGGCCGATGTTCATGGCGCCGCTCTTGATGCAGACGAGCGCGCTGCGAACGGTCGCAGTGACGATCGAGCCGGTCCCCTACTCGCTGGCGATGCGTCGCGCCGAGGCGGCGCAGACCGCTGAGGTCGCGGAGGAGATCAACCGCAGCCGCCAGGGCTTCATGTCCACGGCGCGAATCCGCCGCCGCCAGCAGGCGGCATCGCGCCGCGAGGAGGAGCTTGCCGACGGGCACGCAGAGATGCGCTGGGCGGGCTACGTGCGGACCTCGGCGCGCTCGCCGGAGGAGCTGGAGCGGGCAGAGTCGGAGGTCGAGCACGCCGCCCAGCTCGCCCGCCTCGGCCTGCAACGCCTCTACGGCGAGCAGGACTCGGGCTTCCCCTTCGCCCTGCCGCTCTGCCGGGGGCTTCGATGAGGAGGCGGCCGGGAGAGCGGCCCGGGCACGGCGGCACGACCGCTCACTTCCAGTCCGCCTATCCCTTCCTCGGGCAGGGCGGCCTCGGGGCGCCCGGCACCTACATCGGCCGCGACGCCTACGGCGGCGCCTGGATGTACGACCCGTGGGTGCTCTACCCGGCTCACCTGCCGGGTCCGAACATGCTGATGCTCGGCGGCCTCTCCTCGCGCAAGTCGAGCCTCGTCAAGACCTACATCTACCGCCAGTCCGTCTTCGGACGGCAGGCGTGGGTGCTCGACGTGAAGGGCGAGTATTGGCCGCTGGCGAGGGCGCTCGGTGTGCAGCCGATCACCCTCGCCCCGGGCGGCGGTGTGCGGCTCAATCCGCTCAGTCCGCGGGGCGGCCACGAGGGACCGCTGAGCCTCCTGCGCTCGGTGACGCAGGCGGCGCTCCGACGCGAGCTGAGCCCGGAGGAGGACGCCGGGCTGCGGGTGGCGTTGGAGGTCGTGGACGAGGAATCGGGCACCGCCGAGCCGACGCTGCCGATGGTGGTTGACGCGCTGCTCCATCCCCGCGAGGCGATGGTGCAGGGCGTCTCGGCGACGAGCCGTGAGGACTTCGCCGAGTCAAACCGATCCTCGGCGCTGGCCCTGCAGCGGCTTTGCGCCGGCGACCTGCGCGGCATGTTCGACGGGCCGACGAGTGAGGGCCTCGACCTCGACGCGCCCTTGGTGGTGCTCGACCTGAGCGCCGTCCGTGACTCCGCCGCGCTGGGAATCCTGATGACCTGCTGCTCGGCCTGGCAGCAGGCGATCCTCTTGGAGCGAAAGCAGGCTGCCGAGCAGGAGGGCCGCGAGAGCCCGAAGCTGATCTCGGTGGTCGAGGAGGGCTGGCGCGTGACCAGCCACATCGGCGTCGCCGAGTGGCTCCAGGCCAGCTTCAAGCTCTGCCGCGCCCTCGGTGTGCAGAACATCGTCGTCGTCCACCGGCTCACCGACCTCGGCGCCGCCGGCGATGCCGGCTCGCGCGAGGCGCGCATCGCCGAGGGGCTGATCGGCGACGCCGACACGAAGGTCATCTACCGCCAGCCTCACGACCAGCAAGAGCTACTGCGCTCGCGCTTCGGCCTGAGCCAAACCGAGGCAGAGCTGACGACGACGCTGCGCCTCGGCGAGGCGCTGTGGATGGTGGGGCGCCGCTCGTTCCTGGTGCAGCACCGCGTATCGCAGGTAGAGCGCGAGGTCGTCTACACCGACTGGCGCATGGTCGAGCGCCGGGAGGCGGCGTGACCGGCGAGGAGCGGCAGCTCTATCTAGGGCTGGCCGCGATCACGGCGACGCTGTTGGCGACGATCTGGCTGACCGGCGCGGTCGCCGGGCTGGCCTTCGGTGAGGGCTGGACGTCGATCGGCCTGAGCGAACTGGTGGTGACGGCGCTGAGCTTGCCCTCGCACCTCGGCGATCCTCGGACGGCGTGGCCGCGCGGGGCGCGCTCCTCGCTGCCCGGAGCGCCTGGCTTTTACGCGAGCGCCGTCCTCGTCTTCGCGGGCATCTGCGGTCTTGTCGTCGCGGGGCACCGGTTCCTCGAGGTCGACGAGCTGCTCGGCCGCGGTCGGCGGCGGGCGCCGAGCGCGAGCTGGGCGAGCCGCCGCGACCTGGCGCCGCTGCGGGTGCCCGCCCCGCAGCGGCGTCGGCTGACGCTCGGCTGGAGCGGGCGAGCGCTGCTCGCCGCCCAGGAGCGGCAGTCGGTGATCGCCTTTGCTCCGACCGAAAGCCACAAGACGACGGGCCTGGCGATCCCGGCGTTGCTGGAGTGGCAAGGGCCGGTCCTGGCGACCAGCATCAAGAGCGACTTGCTGATTGACACCGTTGCCCGGCGCCAGCGCCTCGGCGAGGTCATGGTCTTCGACCCCGCCCTGGTGACGGGGCTTGAGCCGTCGCGGGCGACGCCGCTGTGGGGCGCGGGAACCTGGCGCGGGGCGATGAGGGTCGCCCACTGGCTTGCGGCCGCCGCCCGCACCGGCTCGGGCGGCTTGCAGGACGCCGACTTCTGGTACGCGGCGGCGGAGAAGCTTCTGGCACCGCTGCTCTTTGCCGCCGCGGCCAGCGGGCGCACGATGGCCTCCGTCGTGCGCTGGCTGGACGAAGGGCCCGACGTCAACGACACGCACATCGAGGAGCTGCTGAAGGAGACGGGCGAGCCGGCGGCGCTGCGCGCCTGGCAGGCGACGCAGAACCGCGAGGAGCGCCAGCGCAGCTCCGTCTACACGACCGCTGAGATGATCGTCGCTGCCTTCGCCGACCCGCGAGTCGCGGAGGAGACGAAGGGCGCCGACTACAGCCCGACCGCCCTGCTCGACGGCCGCGCCAACACGCTCTACCTCTGCGCGCCGCTGCACGAGCAGGAGCGCCTTCGGACGGTCTTCTCGATGCTCGTGCAGGAGCTGCTCGCCGTCGTCTATGAGACCGTCGCCACGACCGGCAAGCCGCTCGACCCGCCTCTCCTGCTGCTGTTGGACGAGTGCGCGAACATCGCGCCGATCCCGAACCTGGCGGAGATCGCCTCGACCGGCGCCGGACAGGGAGTGCAGCTGTTGAGCGTCTTTCAGGACATGGCTCAGGTCAGCTCGCGCTACG
The DNA here is from genome assembly GCA_036802505.1 of Solirubrobacterales bacterium. Classification (GTDB taxonomy): domain Bacteria; phylum Actinomycetota; class Thermoleophilia; order Solirubrobacterales; family 70-9; genus VRUE01. Next base: position 5,062 of record DAIRWC010000037.1, on the reverse strand, counting down.
GACGGCGGGCGTCGACCATCGTCAACAATCACCGCGCCAAGGTGTTCGGCACCGGGATCTCTGACCCCGAGACTCTCTCCTACGTCTCCCGCGTCCTCGGTGCCGGGGAGTTCGAGCAACGCTCGCGCAGCACCGGCGAGAAAGGGCGGCACTCGGAGACCGAGGGCGACACCTATCGCGACCTAGCCCCCGCCAACGTCGTGCGCCAGCGCAACCCCGGTACCGGCCTCCTCGTCTACGGGCATCTGCCGCCGGCGAAGATCAAGCTGCGGCCCTGGTACGCGGATCCCGAGCTGCGACGGCTGCGCGACGGCACCGGCGCTGAGGAGGTCGAGCGATGAGCGAAGCGACGACCTCTCGAGCGCGAGAGCCGGAGACGGTACCGCTGCGAAAGTCGGACGCGGGCGAGGAGCCGCAAAGCGCCTGGGCCTCCGGGGAGGCGGTGCAGCTGCGGGTCGCCGCCGAGCGGGTCGAGGGGGAGGAACGGGAGGAGCGCCTGACGCTCGTCACCGGGCGCCGTCGAGCGCGTTGGCGCTAGTCAGTCGGGATCGAGGTCGGCCATGTTGCAGGCGATCCACTCGACCTCGCCATTGATCAGCGGGACCTCCTCGGGGTAGCGGGCCGCCCACACCCAGCGCTCCCAGCGGGTGAAGCCGCCGTGGCGTGAGGCGCTGATCCGCTCGGCCGTGGTCATGCGGTTCAGCACCGAGGCAAAACTGTCAACGAGGCGTTCGGTCTCGCGGGTGTCACGGCCTTTCAGCCCCTCGTAGGTGAGGTGTTGCTCGCCGGCCGCGACCTCTCTGATCAAGGTGTCCAACGTCTGAGCCATCTCAGCCTCCTTCGATCTGGCTCCGCCCGTTGCGGGAGCCGGTGCCCGTCCCAAGCACGCCGGAGGCGTGCAAAATCGAGGGCACATCAACGGCTCCCGCAAGGGCGGCCTGACCCGCGCGAATGCCTGAGCGATCGCACGCGGGGGCTCGCCGCAGGGGCTCAGAACGGCTCTGAGCGCCTCGTTTTTCGGGCAGAGCGTCCATTCACCCCGTATGTCCAACGCAAGGGCTGTCTGCTTCGGCACCGAGAAGGCCGGAGCCGCTAACCGGGCGCCGAAGACCGAGCCGATGTCTGAGGAGAACATCGGCGACGCCGAGCTGGTCGTCCCCACGTGACGCCCACACAGGGCATCGGTCTCATCGGTGCCCGAGTGTCTGCTGTACCGCGTCGATGACTTCCAGAGTGTTAGCGCCCCGGCTAGCTGTCGTGCCTCAAGACGTCCCGAACGCGACTGATCGGCGGGCGGTTCCCGATCGAGCTGTGGCGTCGAGTGTGGTTGTAGTGGTGCAGCCAGTGTGGCAGCGCCATCGCCCGGTGCTCTGAGGAGCGGTAGCGCTGCCCCAGGCCCCACTCCCGTTTGAGGGTCTGCTGGTAGCGCTCCACCTTCCCGTTTCGCTTCGGCATCCGCGGCGGAATCGTGCGGTGTGAGATACCCTCTTTGGCCAACAGCTCGGCCAGGGCGCGGTTCTTCGTGTAGGTCCAAGCGTTGTCGCTCTGCAGCCTCTTGGGCTCGATCCCGTGGGAGCGAAAGAAGAGCAGCGCCCGCTCCACGAAGGCCACCACCGTCGGTCCTCTCTCGTCGCCGTGCAGCTCGGTGTAGGCGAGGCGGGAGTGGTCGTCGATGATCGAGTGGGCGAGCTCATAGCCGACCCGCTCTCGCTTCTGGGCGCCGCTTCGGGAGCGATCGCCGGTCACCGCGTGGCCGGGGCTGGTGAAGCGGGCAAAGCGCTTGGTGTCCATCTGCAGCAGGTCTCCTGGGCAGGGCCACTCGAAGCGGCGCACCTCCTCCTTGGGCGCGGCCGGGCGGCGCGAGAGGCCGCGGCGCTCCAGGCAGCGCGAGACCGTCGCGTGGGGGATGCCGAGCTCAGAGGCGATCAACCGCGGCCCCCAGCCTGTCCTTCGGCGCTCCTCGCAGATGCGGTCATGATCGGCCGCGCTGGAGAGCTGGGGCAGTGGCGCGGTCGCGATGAGCGGTCCCGCAGACAGCTGAGGTCGCGGCGCTCCGCCTCGCCGGCTTGCCGCCAGCGCGAGACCCAGGCATGGGCTGTTGACTTCGCCACGTTCGAGGCGGCCGCGGCCGCCTCGAACGTGAGGCCTTCCTCTTCCACCAGCGCCACCAGGCGGCGCCTGCCGTTCGGGGTGAGCGGGGCGTTAGCGTGCTGCATCCGGGTCCTCCTTGAGATCGTGGGCGTCGAACACCCACAGCCTCTCGGCGGGCCCGGATCTAATTCACGGCGTTCGGAACGTGGTGAGGCACGTCAGCTAGCGGCTTAGTGGTAGACGCTCATTCCGCTCTATTCCGGCGCGTGCTGGAACCCGAACTTCGCGGCTGCCAGAAAGCCGCTCAGCAGAGCAGTGATGGCACCGACAACGGCGGCGACCGCTGCCGCCACGTCCTTGTCCTGCCAAAGTGGCGGCGAGTCGGCTGTGCACTTGACGCCGCCGACGCTCGAGACGCTCGCCTCCCCACCTCGCAGGCTGGCCAGACATCGCTCGGCCTGAGCCTCGCGCGTACGGACCCGTACTGCGGTCGGGCCGGAGGCGGGTTCTGCGACCCATCGAACCAGTGCTTCTCCTCTTTCGGCCATCGCCGCCGGGAAGGTCCCGCTCTTCCCTCCGATCGCAGCGTAAGCACCGAAGACTGCGACCAGCAAGCCCAGTACCGTCGTAAGAACAAGCACCCCGCCCTTCTTCGAGAACACCTTGCCGAGGGTGTCCGTCCACAGATAGGTCCGCAGCTTGGGCTTGGCCAGTTTGCCCTTGAGCGCCTTGTAGTCGGTGTCATTGAGAAACGTTCCCTCTTCATCATCGGTAATCCCCTTGCACTTGGACAGCGCGATCAGCTCGAGCCGACCTCCGTCCTCGGTGCACAACACCACCTCTTCACCTTCTTCCAGCGCGGTCAGTTGGTCCTCGACGCCCTCGCTTCCTTGGACAAAGACCTTGCCCTCAGGCACCTGCTCGACGTCGGAAAGCTCCGGCGCACATTGGGGCTTTCTCCCAAGGATGCTCATGCATAGACCGGGACGGCCGTCGCTAGCATCCAGATCACCGGGTCGAGCAGCACCGGATGTGAGACTTCCCACGGAGCCTTCAGTTCAACGCTTTCCACCGCAGTGGGGTCGGGGTTTAGACCCAGGTCCGGCGCCCGGTCATCAGCGACGGAGATTGCCAGCACAAGAGCGCCGGTGACTACCGAGGGGGACACTCCGCCTGCGCCCAACTCGACATCCTCGAACCTCGTTGCCACCTCAGCGCTGACAGCCTCGATCGAGATTAACTCCATGCCCTCGACAGGTGGGAACCCTGCTTCCCCGACGTCTTGCACCGGTGCGATGAACTCAGCCTCACGATCGACGCGCCGCATTCTCGATCGGATGACACCGGCGAGGTCGTTGACCAGGTTCCCCTCCCGTTCGTCAGCCTGCTCGTAGGCGACCGCCTCACCTGCGCCTGCAGCCGCTCCGCCTGCGCTCGCCACTCGCGATATCGCCTCTTCGGCGCGATCTCGCTGTTCGGTAGAAGCTCGTTCCCCTATTGCTCGGGCGACCTCGATCGATGCGCCCTTGCCGGGCTCGTCCGCGCCTCCTACGCCGAATTCGGTTTCCACAGCGGTTGCGGGTTCGCAGATCGCACAGCGGAAGCGCCCGCGGCGGGCCCCGTGTTCGGAGCATGCCCAGACCGAGCAGCGGGCACAAGTACCCAGCGCGAAGTTTCGTGGGACGGGACTGTCTGGATCGAGTGGATTGGGATAGCGGGGTCGCTTTTTAGATTTGTACGCGCACAGGTAGCAAGCCATCGCCCTATCTCCCGATCATCTGGTCGACGCGAGTCACCCTAGCGGTTGCGGGAAAACCTAAATGCGGGGCGGACGGGCTCGGGTTGCGGCTGAAGTTCACGTTGTCTCAGACCTAAGGTGGACAGAAGCTGATTCAGTGGCTGGAGACTAAGCAGCCGTGGCGTCTAGCTCGAAAGGCGCCCGGACGCGGGCTCAACCTCCTATCCATGGCTTGCACCGTCTCGATCAGCGAAGGACGGCGAAGGCTCCGCCCTCGGCAGCCGCGCGTTCGACGACCACGGAAATCCCGTAGGCCGTCCGAAACTCCAGCCAGCCGCTCTCCTGGGTCTCGGGTCCGACGTAGACCTCGGTGTCTGCGGGGTCGAGGTAGAAGCCCGCCTGCCCGTCCAAGACCAAGGCGATCGCTTCGTGATCGGGCGGCAGGGTCTCGACGCGGTTCAACTCCCCCTGCAACCCGCAGCCGAAGAACTGGCCGTAGAAGTTGACGGTCGCTTTGATCTCTGTGCCGATCAACCCCTGCAGGCGGCTCAGCGCATCGGTGAACTCGATCTGTCCTAGCTCGTCCATGCGGGACAAAGGCGCTGGCATCGCTAACTGTCCCCCCTCTCAAGCAATTCCCTCACCCGCGCCCGCCCCTCGACCAGGCAGCGGTGCAGCTTCGCTTCGCTCCAGCCCCGCAGCTCGCGGATCTCCTTGTAGGTGCAGCCGAGGCCGAAGAGGATCAGCGCCGTGCGCTCGTCGGGCTTCAATCGCTCGACCAGGACCAACACCTTCGCCGTCTCCTCGGCGCGCTCGACCAGCTCGGCCGTGCCAATGCGATCGTCGGGGATGATCGCCTCGACCCGCTCGTCCTCGCGGTCGCGGGCACTCATCCGGTAGCGGGACTCGCGCACCACCGCCTGGCGGCGGATCGCCCAGCCGCAGCGCTTGGTCACGAGCAGCATCCAGCGCAAGGCGTCGTCGCCGGGCGGGCCATCGTAGAAGCGGAGGAACTGAACGCAGGCGTCGCTGAGGGCGTCGTCGGCGTCGTCATGTCGGCGGGAGTGGTAGCGGGCCTGGCGCATGAGCCGGCCGCGCTCGGCGCGAAGGAGCCGGTCGAGCACCCGCGCTCGTCGCTCTCTTTCAAGTGTCCGGCTCTGCGGCGGGGAGGCCATGCAGCCGCCCCCGCACGCGCAGCGTGCGATCCTCGGGCGGCGTGGCCTCCCCCGCCGC
>DAIRWC010000036.1:0-10666 GCA_036802505.1 Solirubrobacterales bacterium | reverse complement strand
GCGACGCTCTCGGTCGACCGCCTGGCCGCCGAGCTGGCCCGCTACGCCGAGCTGGATCGGCTGAGCGGCGCCGATGGCGAGCCGCGGTGGCGTGAGCGCTACCCCGTCTTCCCGCCGATCCACTGCGTGCTGACGGGCGGGCGGCGCGCCGTGCTGGAGCGCCGCCGCGCGACGACGATCGCGATGCTGGGGACCAACCCGCGCTTCACCCGCGAGCCGGAGTTGGCGGTATCGATCTGCCTGCTCGAGGATCTGGAGCGCGAAGGCCCGTTCGCCCCGATCTTCCGCAACGCAAGCGACCCGGCCCAGCCGGTCGACTGGCTTGGTGGTGATCCCGACGCGTAAACGGGACCACGGCAAGAAGGGCGAGCGCCGCTCTATAAGGGAGAGCAAATCTGCTCGCATTCATGGAGCAGGAGCTTCAGCTCCAAGAAAGTGCCCGATCGAGGACCTCGAGCCGGTATTCGAGATCGAGTCGCCCGAGCCCGGCTCGGCGCTGGACGAGCAACTTCGCCGCGAGCAGACCAAAGCGATCCTCGACCTGCTGGTCGCATACAAACGAAGGCATCCAGATTGAGAGCGCGAGTCTGAGCGGGAAGCCCCTACACCCCAGGGCGTCCTTCGTTCACCCAGGCGGCCAGCAGCGGGTCGATAACGCGCATCCCGCTTGCGGTCGACGGATCCTCGGTGATCTCGCCGCGATCCACCAGCGCCTCGGTCGCGTTCACCGCCGCCCCACCCCGCGACCCACCGTGGCGGCGTCCAGCGGCATAGATTCCCTCGCGACCTTCGGCGACCGCTGCGAGGACGCGCCGTTGAGACGGGTTCAGGGCCGACCAGGCAGCCCGCAGCTCGTCGCGAACGTCGCGCATAACCCGGTCGTACGTGGCCAACCAGGTTTCCTCACTGGCGGTCTCACCTTCGGCCGTCAGCTCCCAGAGGACGTAGGCCAGCAGCATCGTGCGCTGCGGGTGGCCGGCAGCCGTGTCGAGCAGAGGTCCAAGCGCTGTTCCAATCCGCCGGCCGGTGGCCTCGAAGCGCTCAGAGAGGTAGCCGGCAACGTCGTCGGCCCGCAGCGGCGGCAGGTCAACGGCCCCGGCCTGTCCGTAGAAAGCGCGGCGACGATCGGTGAAGAGCTCACGCATCATCCCGACGTGGGAGCCGGCGAAAACGTAGCTGGCCGCGTCCCCGTGGTGCTGGATCTCGGAGCGGATCACCGCGTCGGCCCGCTCCTTCACAGAGAGGATGTCCTGGAACTCGTCGAAGATCACCAGAGTTCGCGTCCCGTGTTTCTCGTAAAGGCGGGTCGGCAGCGCAAGGCGCTCTACCAGGGGCGGCTCGGCCTGGGGGTCGATGGTGACCTCGACCCCGGCGGGAAGAGACCCGCCTCCAACCTGGAGAGTGGGCCGCAGCAGCCGCCTGACACCGGCGAACCAGGTGGCGAGGCGACCTTGCAGCTCGGCGGCGTAAGCCCGCTCAATCCGCTGCGCGATGTCATCCAGGGTGAGGACGCCGAAGAAGTCGACGTAGACCGCGGCCCATCCCTTCTGTTCCCGCGCTTCTTGAGCGACCCGCGCGAGCAGCGAGGTCTTGCCGTATCGCCGGGGTGCCACAAGGCGACTGTTGTTCCCGCTGACGGCGGCCTCCAGCAAGGCCCGCGCCTCGTCGTCGCGGTTCAGCAACTCCTCCGGTGGGACGGGCTCGCTGTAGCGAAATGGATTTCTGCTCTCATTCATAGAGCTAATCTGCTCGCTATAATAGAGCAGATGGTGCGAGCATGCGCCCAGACTCAGTGGAATCGGCGGGAGCGGCGGACTACTGCTGCGACATTCGGCATCGGCTCGCCGGTCAGCGTCTCGCCCCACCCCGCCGGCAGCGGAGCCATCTCTGGCTCCTCGGGAATCACGATCAGCGCACGCGCAGCTTCGGCCTCATCGAAGTCGAGGATCTGCCGCAGCAGCCGCTCCTTCGCACTTGGGGTCCGACCGTGCCGCCTGCGCCCTGACCTATCGGCGGGGGCCATCTCGGGTTTCGCGCAGGAGGGCGACCCAATCCGGCTGCGGTGTGCCGTCCTCGAACGTCGGCAGCTCGACGCCGCGCCTTCTGGCGATCACCTCCGCAATCGGGGTGATCTTGTCGGGCCAGTCCGGCGCATAGATAAGTGCCGCTTCGGCGGCTTCCTCGTCGGTCATCGCATCGACCTGCGCGTGCAGCTCGGCCTTGGTCATGAGCGAAGGCTATCGTCTGCATCGCTTGAAACCGGGAGGAGCGCCTGATGCGCAAGTTCGCCTGGTACGGACGGCTCTCGACCAAGGACAAGCAGGACCCGACGCTCTCCTTCCCCTCCCAGCGGGAGGCCTGCGCCGCCAAAGCCGCCGAGTTGGGCGGGCGGATCGTCTGCGACTTCACCGACCAGGAGACCGGCCGCCGCGACGACCGGGTCGGGTGGGGTGAGTTGATCCGCGAGGCCAAGGAGCGCGACGCCCGTCGCTTCGACGCGGTGGTCATCTACTCGACCTCGCGCCTCTCGCGCGAGTTGTTCCACGCGCTGGCCTTCGAGCGCGAGATGGCGCGGGCCGGCGTGGAGATCTTCTATGCGCTGACCGCGGGCGACCAAACGAGCCCAGAGGGGCGGCTGATCCGCCACATGTTCCAGGCCCTCGATCAGTTCGAGGTCGAGAAGCTCGGCCGCGAGGTCCGCCGCGGGCAAACCGAGAACACCAAGCAGGGCTACCGCAACGGCGGCCGCGCGCCCTACGGCTATCGCCTGCGCCACGAGCCCCATCCCGACCCGGCCCGTGCCCGCGCCGGGGACAAGAAGTCCAGGCTCGTCGCCGACCCCGAGCAGGCGCCGGTGATCACCGAGATGTTCGCCCTCTTCCTCACCGGCTCCGGCTACGCGGAGATCGCCGACCACCTGAACCGCCCCGGGGGTCCCCCCTCCCCGCGCCACGTCGACTCCAGCCGCAACACCTCGGGCAGGTGGTCGAAGACGACGATCCGCTCGATGCTGGAGAACCCCGTCTACACCGGGCGCCTCTATTGGAACCGGCTCGACTTCCGCGCCACCAAACAGGGCGAGGGACCGTTGGTCCGCCGCGCACCCGAAGAATGGGTCGAGGCCGAGCGCCGCCACGAGGCACTGGTCTCCGAGGAGGACTTCGAGCGGGTCCAGGCCGAGATGCGGGCGCGCAGCACCGGCCAATCCGGCAACCGCCGCCGCAGGGCGCAAAACCGCTTCTACCTCCTGCGCGGAATCGTCCACTGCGCAACCGGTCACAACCCGCTGCGGATGCAGGGCAAGACGCGGAAGGGGAACACCTATTACGCCTGCGGCTACCGGATCTCCTACGGCGACAAAGCGGCCGAGGCCACCGGCCACGGCAAATGGCAGTACGTGCGCGAGGAGTCGGTGCTGGCTCTGATCGACGGCTTCTTCGCGACGCGGGTCTTCGGCCCCGATCGCCTCGCCTACCTCCGCACCGACCAAGCCGCCCTCGCCGCCACGCTGCCCACTGCCGACGACGACGGCGAGCACAGGGAGGCCAAGCGGCGGCTGTCCGACGTCGAGCAGCGGATCGAGCGCCAGCTCGCCGCGATCGAGGCCGGTGTCGACCCCATCGTCGTCGGCGAGCGAATCCGCGTCCTGAAGTCAGAGCGCGAGGAGGTCGAGGCCGCCCTCGGGCAACTCGCCCAAACCGAGCAGGAGGAGCCGATCGACATCGAGGAAGCCTGCGCTGTCCTCGACTCGCTGCCCGACCTCTCCAAGCCGCTGGCCGATGCCGATCCAAAGCTGCGCCACGCCGTCTACGAGGCCTTCCGGCTACGAGTCGAGATCGACCGAAATGCCCAGCAAATACGACTGAAGGCGCTCGTCTCGAGCGCCTTCAGTCAAGTCAAGGGCCTCAGCGATCTCGTCGCCGATAAGGCCATAGCGGGGGCAGGATTCGAACCTGCGACCTTCGGGTTATGAGCTTTGTCCGCGAGATCGGCTGGACTACGTGGAGCCCGGTTTCAAGCGGTTTTCGCGTAGTCGAACTACGTGGAGATCGGCTGGAATCCGTGGGGCATGTTGCCCCATCTGTTGCCCCAGATAGCTGCTCGTAGCAGAGAGTGCTACAGTCGTGCACATGGCACGCGCCGTTTCGATCCGGGAGCTGAGGAACTCCACTTCGGCCGTTGTCTCCGAGTTGGAAGCCGGTGAGCGACTGACGCTGACGGTCAACCGTCGCCCGGTTGCCGACATCCTCCCCCACGTCGAGGATCGTGATCCTTGGGTTCCGGCCAGCGAGCTGCGCCGCATCGTGACCGAGGCGCCCGCCGACGCTGGCCTGCTGGACGATCTCGCCGACGTCCGCGGCGCCGAGCTCGACGATTGAGTCGGGCAATCGCCGACACCTCGGTCTTCATCGCCCAAGAGACCGGGCGCGAACTCGGCGATCTTCCCGAGGAGATCGCCGTCTCGGTGATTACTGCGGCCGAGCTGGAGCTCGGAGTACTCCGAGCCACCGATTCCGAATCGCGGGCGACGCGGCTCGCCACTCTTTCGCGGGTCCAAGCCACCTATCCCCTGCTTCCAGTTGATGCAGAGACCGCGAGCTGCTTCGCGCGCATCGCGTCGGCCGAGCGGTCTCGCGGCCGACGCCTCCGCCGCCACGACACCTGGATCGCCGCGACCGCGCTGCGGCACGGCGCTGGAGTGGTGACCCAGGACGCTGATTTCTCCTCCTTCGAGGCAGTGGAAGTCATTCGAGTCTGAGGGACGGAGACCCGCAAGGTGCCGGGCGCTAACGATCGGAGGACGAATCTGAGCGCTCCGTCATGCTGTCGTAACCGGATCGGATAACGGACGTCGAGGGCATGGGATACGAGGCAGAGATCAGACAGCCACTTGATCGTGCTGCTTGGGAGCAGCGCGAGATCTACGCCCATCTTGGTGTCGCCCTCTACTTCTGCCAGGTGGTCGAGGCGGCCCTCGTCACTCACCTTGCCACCCTGCAAGGGGCGACCGCGGGACGCGGCCTGACGGAGACCGAAGTGGACGATCTGTTCGTCGAGCTGTTTGGCCACACGCTGGGACGGAACATCAAGAACGTGAAGCGCGTCCTCGGGGAGCAGGGTGAGTGGGCCCTCGCAGACCAGATGGCCGAGACGCTGAAGCTACGCAACGAGCTGGTACACGAGTGGATGCGAAAGAGGACGATGCTGCAGGGCACGAGCGAGAATCGGCTCGCGATGATCGACGAGCTACGGGGCGCTATCGGCAAGCTCGAAAACGCCGAGCGGGCGATCCGCGAGGGCACTCGGACGATGATGGCCAAGGTCGGAGTTCCCGAAGGGTTCGTGGAGGGAGAGCACCAGCGCTTGACGGAACTCACAGAGCGTGGCGAGGAGGATTCCGATGCTCCGGACTACTTCTCGAAGAAGCGGGACGGATAGAAACAGGCGAGCACAACGGCGAGTGAGACAGCCACCACGCCTTTCTGAGGGAGGTAAAGCGCAGCCCTCCTCCGCAGGGTCATCTTCGCCTTCTACGCTGCGGACCTTGTGACGAAGGAAATTCAAAGTAACCGCTCGTGCATCTTCTGCCGAGAGCCCGCGAACAGCCGCGAGCACCTCTTGCCCGACTGGCTCAAGAAGGTGCTGCCGGCAAAGGAGAAGGTAATCCACTCGCGGCAGGTGAACGGCGGCACCGAGCAGCGCTGGACGAGAAAGCCATTCGAAGAGAAGACGAAGCAGGTCTGCTCGACTTGCAACGAAGGCTGGATGAGCACTCTCGAGAACCTAAGCAAGCCGATCTTGACTCCGATGATTACTCGAAACCAGATTCCACTCGCGCTGAGCTCCCAGGATCAATGGATCACCGCGACGTGGGCGGCCAAGACGGTCTACGTGCTGGCGAGCCAGTTGACCAACTCGTTCATTCCGCCCATGCACCCTTTTCTCGTGAGGGAGAACTGGATGCCTCCAAGCCAAGTGAACGTCTGGATCGGCTCACATGATCGAGCGCGACGAGATCCGCTCAACTCGGTCTTCATCGTGAAACCGCTCTGGGCCAGCGCCGTTGACGACTTAGCCGACCGACAGGCTGAATTCGGATATATGGCGTTCGCTGCAATCGGGGGGGTCTCGTTTCTCATGATCGGCCACCGCCACACGGGTCGGCTTCGCTTCCGATTGAATCCGCCTGCAAGTGAACTTCTATTCAAGCTCTGGCCACGTGAGGCGGAAACGCTCAATTGGCCACCCCCGCTGATCATGGATCGGGAAATGATCGACCTCGTGCTTGACCAGGAGGTGCGGCCCCCGCAACTGGAAATGATGTTGGCGGAGGACGCGTATCCACCACGGCCACGACTGCGGCAACGCGGCAAGTAGTTCGACCCGTATCGGGGGGCCTGACATTCTGCGCCAATGAGCGAGGAGAAACAGGCGCCCGACGCTCGCCGGGCTCAAGGCGAGCTTCGGCAGCGAGCCAGGGTGAAGCGCACCCTACGATCGTCGGGATGAGCGGGCGGGGGTCAGATTCGGCAGCGTCGGGAGGGCAGGGGTCGCCCGGCTGGCGGGAGCTTCTGCAAGAAGCGGCTGGCGGACTGCAGGCGGCGGGCGCGCGGATTTCGCGCTGGGTGGAGGAGCACCAAGACGGAATCGAAGACGTAGCTGCGGGGCTGATGGCGATCGCGGTGCTGCAACCGAAACTCGCAGAGCTGGAGCGACGCTTTGGAGAGTCGGAGTGGGCCTACCTGATCGAGCGATTGGACTTCGTCAACGGAGTTGCCCTGATGCTGGCGCTGAGTGAGCCCGGCAGTGAAGGCACCAGAGACGCCGCCGTGGACTTTCTGGAGCAGGCACTTTCGGAACCGCAGTTCATCGCGGCGACGGCACAGCGCCTACCGGACGCGCCGCTTAGCCCGCCGCAACGTCTGCAACTGACGGCGGGCCTGGGCCACGTCGAACGGAAGGAATATGAGCTTGCCGTGCCTCTGCTGATTGTCGCCTTGGAGGGTGCGTTTGCCGAGGAGGCTGAGCGGAGGGACCTGGTGCAGCGAGCGAAGGCGAAGCTGCGCTTCACCAAGGCAAGCGGCAAATCGGGGTACGTCGGCGGCGCCGAGGAGATCTTCAAGGTGCTCGGCCTCGACGAAGACCTGCTGAGCTTCCTGCACCGGCAGGTCTACGGCGGCCACGGCAACGCCTTTCGCCACGGCGTCGCGCGAAGCGGCTTTCGCCAGAAAGCGCTGACGCTGACGATTGCCCTGGTCGCCTTCTTGGACGTCGTTGAAGAAGATGATGGCACCTTGCTCATGGAGGCCTTTGGGCGCCAAGAACAAGCACAGGAGATCATGGCCGCAATGATGCGCGGGTACATGCCAGCAGCTGGCCAGTGATCAAAACGGAGGGGCCTGAACTTCCTATCCCTGTCCCGACCCTCCCCCGCCCCGCTCCAAGATCTCTTTGTTGGTCTATTCGCACCAGGTGTAGGTAAAGCTGCTTGACCACCCACCCCCTCCCAGTTCACGGGACCGTCCACACAAGTTCGGAGTAGGCACTGCCTGAATGCAGCCTCAGTGCGTACATTCCAGTCCATGAGCCCGCTCCCTTACGTGCGTGGACAAGTGGTGATCTTGGCGATGCTCATTGCCGGTGCCGGCCTGTTCGACGCCGCTCTACTCGGGGTCTGCTGCGGTGCAGCTGCCTTCGGCTGGTTGTTGCTGCTGAGGGAGAAGTACCGCTGGGACCTGACCAGAACCGAGGCGGGAGTGCCACCACACCGCTCCCGCCTGGATCGCGTCGTCGCCGGCGACACCCTGTTCACGCTGCTCCCGGCATCGCTGCTGGCAGCGCTCTTCGCGGCGGAGGTCGTTCACCCGCTGAGCGGGCACGCCGCGGTGCATGGGGCAACCGCGGCGCTGGTAGTCGCGGCCACGCTCATCTGGGCCTCGAGCCTCTTCGACTGGTACCTGATCCTGCCGAGGATCAGCGGCCAGCTCGGGGCTCGCCCCTGTCGCGCGGCGAGCGAGATTCCAGAGTTCTACTTCCCCAGCACCTGGAAGGAGGTGACTCGCTGGTGGTACATCCACCGAGTTGTCGCTGCCTTTGCCTTCCGGGTTGGCCTCTCGACTGCACTTGCCGTCGTGATCGGTGAGGTTTCCGGACTGCACCAGGAGGCGCGCTGGTTTGCTGGAGTCGCGATGCTGTTGTTCAGCGGCTACGCGATCTCGACCGGGGCCCGCGGGGTGCGCCAAGCGGGGCATGCGAAGGGGATCGTCAGCGAGACCGTTCGGGTTGCGCACCGCCCGCCAAGGCGAAGGAAATGGCTGCCTTTTCTGAAGCTCGAACCGCTTGAGCTAGACGGCCGCTTCTATGTAGTCGACGTCGCGATCGAGAGCGTGCAACTCGTATCTGCGGAGACGTACGAGGCCGAGGCACTGCCGCGCCCAGACAAGTTCGCTAAACATCCTGACGAGGTTCCGTTGGAAAACATCAAGGCAATCCAGCAAGAGCCTCGGAAATTCACTGGCTGCGAAGGTCGCTGCTCGGGAATCAACTGGTACTGCATCGAGAATCCGCGCTGCTTCCAGGTGAAGTAGGGGCGGTTTCGGCTCGCAGCATCAGGAGCCAAGCAATCTGCCAGAGACAGCCGGTGGCGAGAAGCACCCGCTGTCGGATGCCGGGCACCGGGTCGCCGATCGCAAGCAGAGCAACGCTGCAGGCGATCCCGGTCACGACAAGAGCCAAGGTGAGTACGCGGATCGAGCCGCTGCGACGCAGCGCGCCGGTCAACGCCGCGACGAGAAGGCTCACCGTGGACAATGCGGAAGCCGCGTCGTGGACGTGTCCCGTGAAGGTCGCGTTGGTAACTGCCCCTGCAACCTCGATGCCTCTGTCGGTTGGGAAGCAGGCGAGCAGACCGATGCTAGCGGCGGCGAGCAGAAGCGCGCAAGACTGGAGAGGGGCAAGCCGACCCCATTCCCCGCGGCTTCGGGCAGCCGCGAAGGTGAGACCAGCGAGCGCCACGAGAGACAGGCTCCAGGCCAGGAAGCCCACCGTCATCAAGGCACCCGCCGAGGAATGAACGTACTCGGATACCTGCTGTCGAGACGGGTTGAAGTTGGCCACCATCCCCTGCGTCGCGACAATCGCGAGGAAGAGCAGGAGCCCTGCCGCACATAGGAACGTCCATGCTCGCGGTGACATGTCCGCAGGGTATGTCGCTAGCGCCGAGCCGAACTGCAGCGAGCGCTTGGCGGTCCGGGTAGCATCGCGGCGATGGTCGACAGGTCACCGAAAATCCCATCCGGTCTTCTTCGGATAAACGGCGCGGGGGGCTGCACGGTGAAGGAAATGCGGGAGCTGCTCCAGGCACTCGACGCCAGCTACCAGGCGGTAGCTCGGGTTGAGCTGTCGGCGCAAACCGCGTTGGTTGCCACCGAAGCCATCGTCCGCTACGAACGGCCATTTCGCTACCTGCCGCCACCGTGGAGCTTTCCCAACCAGGTCTCGCAAGGGGCGATGGCGGCAGAGCCCTTGGTCGTCAATCGGGTGGTGCTGGAGTCGCCGGGCTTCTGGGAGTTCGTAGGCGCACTCAACCCACTCGAAGTCCTGCGCAAGTACCTGACCGACCGCCATGAGCGCCGCAAGGATCGTGAGTATCGCGAGGGCGCCGAGCGGCGCCAGCTAGCGATCGAGAACGCGCTTGGCGAGCTGGAGGTGCTGAGGAGGATCGCCGACCTAGAACGCGAGTTCGGCCCGGAAGCGATCCCAGACGGCCTGCGGTTGAGAATTCTGGCTGCCGAGGTGCGGGAGCCGCTCGAGGAACTCAGCTCCCTTGACCAGCGCGGGCTGATCGACGGTGGGAGTGCGACCGCAGGCCGAAAGTTGCCGCCGCGTGAAGAGCCGCCGACTCGACCGTGAAAACCCTACGGAAGCCCCTCAAGGCGCCAGCCGCTGGCAACTACGCTCGCAGCTTCTTCCTTGCTGAGCCCGAGCTCAAGCAGTAGATTGACGTATAAGACCACGATCAGGCGACGTGCGAGGTCGGCGAGGCCTTGGCTGTCTTCGACGACGTGCTTGCCCCGCTCACCCCAATGAATCAGCCAGTTGCGAGTGTCGTATAGCTCATCGCGGAGCAGGTTGGCGTCCAGATCCCACCAGTCGAGCGCCGAAACCGCGTTGCCAACGAGAAAGCCGAGACGTTCACGAAGAGTCTTCGTGTTCGCGTGATTGATTGCACCCTTGTAAATGGCGCGTATGCGTTTGTCGGGCAGAGCTTTCTTGATCGCATCCTTGGCCGCGTTCTCCTCTGCCTCGCTCAGTGGAGCTTTGGGTCGAAGAGCGCGATCGTAGCCCTCGGCGAAGGACAGCAGACCGAGCAGCCGATCCTCCAGAAGAGACTCAGAGCGATCAAATGCCGCAAAAAAGAGACTCCAAACCGGCCCTACTTTTCGGCGCAACTCATACCATGCCGCGATTAGAGCCGCTGGGTCTTCGTGGTTCCTGAGATTGAGCGCCAGCGCATAGACCTCTCGGGTTTCACGAGGCCGGGGGTAAGCACGCTGGAGCACCTTGACCGAGAGCGGCTCGCCAGACTCGAATTGGACGGCCAACGAGGTGATGTAGCTCCGGCTACGCGTGGCGAAGAGGATTAGGTCCTGCAGTGGCTGCAGGT
>DAIRWC010000035.1:2794-10783 GCA_036802505.1 Solirubrobacterales bacterium | reverse complement strand
CCCATGCAGTGCAGCTTCACGATGTCGTGGCCGTGGCGGTAGCCGCCGTCGGCCCAGATCTCGATCCGGTTGCGGAGCCCGGCCTCCATCAGCGCCCGGTGCACGGCGCGGGTGCCGATGTCCGAGGGCAGGCCGACGTGGCGCAGCGCGTGTTGGCGCGCCGCGCCGGTGCCTCCCTCGAAGCCCGACAGGGTGATGATGTCGGCGCCCGCCTTGGCGATGCCGAGGCCGATCGTGCCGATGTTCGGCACCACCGGGACCTTGACCGAGACGCGCACATCGGGGTTGACCGTCTTCAGCTCGTCGATCAGCTCGGCAAGGTCCTCGATCGAGTAGAGGTCGTGGTTGTTGGAGGGCGAGATCAGGTCGGTGCCGGGCGCCGCGTTACGGGCGGCGGCGACCTTCTCGGAGACCTTCTTGCCGGGCAGGTGACCGCCCTCGCCGGGCTTGGCGCCCTGGCCGATCTTGATCTCGGCCAGGTAGGAAGAGTTGATCATCTCCGCCGAGACGCCGAAGCGGCCTGAGGCGACCTGCTGGCCGCGCCACTTGCGGTAATGCCCGTACATGTCGCGGATCTCGCCACCCTCGCCGTTGACGCAGAGGACGTTGATCGATTTCGCCGCCTCCGCGTAGGCGCGGAAGGCAGGCTCGGACTGCGAGCCGAAGCTCATCGAGGAGATCACCACCGGGTAGTCGTGGTGACCGACCCCGGCGTCGACAACGCTGTGGTCCTTCAGGGGCTCCCTGTCGCCCACCAGGCCCATGATGTGGCGCATCGAGATCGGGCTCTGCGCCTCGAGGTCGCGCACCTTCTCGCTGTATTCCTCGTAGGTGCCGGAGCCGTTGGCGGTGGCGATCGCCGCCTTGTAGACCTTGGGGTAGAAGCGGAACGTCTTCGCCGGTTTGGCGCCCTCGTCGCCGCAGAGGATCCGCGCCCGCTCGTTGCTGGACTCGTCGAGGCCGTCGAAGCCGACGCCCGCCTTCTCGGAGGCCGCGAAGGCCTCGGTCTGGAAGATCTCGGCGAGCTCGGGTCGCACGCCGATCGAGGAGAACTGGCGGGCGTAGCCGCGCACCTCGTGGATGCCGATCGTCGAGATGACTTTCTCGATCCCCTTGGCGAGCGCCGCGCAGAGGTTGCCGATGTCCTTGCGGTAGTCCTCGACGCAGATCACCTCGACCATCGTGTAGGGGCAGACGCCGTTGGCGCCGAGGCCGAGGGCGAGCATCGTGTCGTGGACGTTGAGGATCGCCGCCGAGCGCAGGACGATGCCGCAGCGCCGCCGCAGGTTCTCCTCGCCCGGCTCGACCCGGAACTGCTTCAGCGCCTGGTCGACCGCCGACGTTGCGAGGTGAGGGTCGAGGTAGCGCCGCTCGGCGTCATAGACGGTGCGATCGGTCAGCACCAGCAGCTCGGCGCCGTCGCGGACCTTCTTCACCGCCTCCTGCTTGATCCGCGCGATCGCCCCGCGGGTCGTCTCCGACTCCAGCAGTGAGATGTCGACGGCTCCGGCGCGTCCCCGGAACTCCTCCCAGAGGTCCTCGAGCAGGTAGGTCTGATGCTCGCGGGCGATCCCGCGGTAGGTCTTGTCGGAGAGCGGCGCCAAGCCGTGATGGCCACCGAGGATCACCGGGAAGGAGGTCTCCACCGTGCCCGTGTCATCCCCGGCCGCGTCTATCGAGGGGCGGCGACCGAAGACCGATCGAGTCGAGAAGTGCTCCATCTCGCGCTCGCGGTCGATCGCCGGGTTGGTGACGACGGCAACCGTCTCCTTGAAGTAGTCGGCGAGGTTCTGGCGCTCCGGCGAGAGCGCCGCCAGCGGCCCGTCGTAGCCGAGCGACCCGACCGGCTCGGCCCCGTTGGAAGCCATCTGCTGGACCAGTTTGACGTCGTCGCGCTGCCAGCCGAAGCCGGCGAGGACCCGGTCGTCGACCTTGACCGGCTCTTCGGGGCCGGCGCCGGAATAGCCGGGCACGTCGCCGCCTTCGAGCGGGCCGCCGGTCTCCAGCGCGCGGTCATACGGTCCGGCCTCCTCGGCTCCGTTGCGGGCCAGCCAGCGATCGCGGACGATGCGCAGCATCGCGTCGTGGGAATGCAGGGTCGAGTGCCTTGCCTCGCGGTCGATCGCGACCATCGCCTTCTCACCGGGGGCAAGCGGCTTCGGCTCGGAGACCATCTCGCTGACCGCGACGACGCCTGGCTCGGAGCTGAAGACGAAGTCCTCGCCGGTCTCGACCTGCCAGAGCGGCCGCAGCCCCAGCGCATCGGCGGAGAAGACGCACTCGTCGCTGTGGCGGGCGATCAGCGCCACCGGGCCCTGGGCGAAGGGACCCATCGCCTGGCGCAGGTACATGTAGAAGCGGTGCAGGTCCTCGGGCAGGGCGCGGATCTCGTTGACGATCGGCGGCAGGACCATCTCCATCGCCTCGGCGAGGCTGAGCCCGTCGCGGTTGACCAGGGTCGCGATCGTCTGGTTGAGGTCCTGGGAGTCCGAGGAGCCGGGCTGGATCGGGACGCCGAGCATGCGCGCCTCCTGGCGCAGCTGTTCGACCGTGTTGATCTCGCCGTTGTGGCCGAGCACCGAGAAGGGCTGCACCCGCTTGAACGAGGGCCAGGTGTTGGTCGAGTAGCGGTTGTGGCCGAAGGCGCCGATCGTCTCGAAGCGCTCGTCGCGCAGATCGGGGTAGTACTCGCCGAGGACGTTTGGCGCTCCCATCACCTTGTAGACGCAGATCGTCGCCGAGATCGAGGGGACGTGGACGTCGAGCTCGCGCTCGAGCTCGATCAGCAGGTCGAAGAGGACGCGGTCGCGGTGCTTGGCATCGGCGACGAGGCCGGCGATCTGCCAGAAGTGCGGCTCCTCCTCGCGCGCGGTCGGGCCGAGCGCGGGCGAGTCGACGACGCCGATCCGCTCGGCAAGGATGCGAAAGCCGCCTTGTCCGAGCAGTTCGCGAGCGTCGTGCTGGATCTTCTCCAGATCCTGGGAGCGTTCGATGAAGACGTGGGCGACGGCGAAGGCGTCGTCGAGGGTAAGCGAAGGGTCGTGGCCACCGGTGCGGACCTCCTCGGCCCAGATCTTGCGCGGGATGTCGAGCAGGAGGCCGCAGCCATCGCCCTCGCCGTCGACATTGCCGGCACGGTGGAGCATCTTCTGCAGCGCCGGGATCGCGCGTTCGATCGGTTCGTGGCTCGGCGTCGCGTCCTTGCGCACCGAGGCGTAGATCGCACAGGCATCCTTGTCCTCGACGCTGGGCGGCGAGACGAGCGGCCGGTAGGCACGCTCTGGCGAGTAGCGGACGGGGCCGCCCTCGCCGTGAAGCTCACGGGACTGGGTATCCGACATCTTGACCTCCCGGTTTCCGCGCCTTCTTCGAGCGGGCGCGCGACGGGTTGACGAGTCGTCGAATTATAGGGCGGCCAAGCCCTCCGATCCAGCGACTGAACCTTTTGCCCCCATATGCGGGGGTAAAGGGTTCAGCCGTCAGGCGAACGAGGGCGGCGCGTAGTCCCCCTCGGGGTGGACGCCGACGAGGAGGGCGGTGACCGGGGCATCGGAGCGGTTGAGGATCGTGCGCGTGGCGGGCGGCTCGATCGAGGCAAACGTGCCGGCCGGCGCCGCGTGCTCCTCGCCCTCGATCCTCAGCACCGCGTCGCCTTCGATGATCGCGTAGAGCTCGACCTGGCCGCTCTGGGCCTCGTCGTGCTCGGGGATCTGCCCGCCCGGCGCGATCTCGACCAGGTTGAAGCCGAAGGCCGAGGTGCCGAGCGCCTTGCGCGCCAGCCTCCAGGTCGCCTCGCCCGAGCCCTCCATCGCCTCGAACTCGTCGCGGTGCTTGATCGTGTAACCGCCGGCCATCTCGTTCAGCCGCCGTCTATTCGCTCCAGGACGGTTCGAAGGCGTTGTGAGCCAAGACCTTCACCCCACCACCGCCGCTGTAGGGGACGATTCCGACATCGGTGCCCGGGCCGGGTTCGAAGCCCATCGTCTTGCCGAGGACGAATTTGCCGTCGGCGGACAGGCCCGTCCCGAGGAAGCCCTGCTCGGTCGCTTCGATAAGCGGTCGCTGGGCGCCGGTCTGGGGGTTGACGGTGACCGCGTAGGTCGTGTCCTGGCCCTCGAACTCGGCGAGCAGCCGCTTGCCGTTGGCGGACCAGGCGGTCGGGTAAAGGCCTTGGAGAAGAGGACCGACTTTGGTGTGGGTCAAGCGCCGCACCTGCTTACCGGCCGGGTTCATCAGGAAGAGCTCGTTCTTGGGGCCGTACTTGCGCTGTTTGGCGCCGAGCTGCTTGACGAAGACGATCTTGCCCTTCGGGCCCCAGAGCGGGGCGAGCGAGCGACCGTCGCGGGTGAGGCGGACCGGCTGGACGGCGCGGAGCGTCTCACCCTGGGGGATGTCGTAGCGGTAGACGTCGCTGCGGGCCGGGAAGTCTTCGCTCGGCGCGCTGCTGTAGACGAGCTGTCCGCCTCCCGGCGAGAAGCTGACGCCCGAGAAGAAGCCGTGGGCGATCACCTGCTGGGCGCCGGTGACGGTGTCGATCAGGACGAGTCGCTTGGCCCCGAGTTCGGGGCCGAGCACGGCGACGATCGAAGTCGAATCGGGCGACCAGTCGAAGACCGAGGTTTCGCGCCACCCGGTCGCCAACCCGCTCACCGGCGCGCTGCCGTCGGCGGGCACCAACATCAGTTCGGGCTGGGACGAACGGCCTTTGCCCTGATGCAGAAAGGCGACGATCTGGCCGTCAGGCGAGATCCGCGGGTTGGATCCGGACACCAGCCGCCGCGCTCCCGAGCCATCGTCCGCCGCCGACCAGATCGTCGGGTTGAACGGGTTACGGGAGAAGACGAGCGTCGCCTGAGCCATCGCCGGAACGGCGACGAACACGACAAGCAACGCCAACCCGAAAACCCATCGAAGTCTGACCGGCACACCGCGATGGTAATGGCGACGGCGGCGGCGTCAACCGGTGCTGCGGGAACCCCGGTTGGCTCGTCAGGCAGCCACCCGTGCGGCCACTTCGAGCTCGACCACCCGATCGGGGGCTGCGAGGGCTGCCTGGGCCGCAGCACGCAGAGCCAAGCCGTCCAACTCGTAGCGCTCCGCCGCAACATCGAGCAGGTCCAGGTGCTTTGCCGGTGAGAGCAACGAGACGCGCACTGGACCGCCTCCGGCAAAGCCGATCGTGCAGTAGTCATCGTCGACCTCCAGCTGATCGTCGTAGTGCGCGAACGGCCGGAGGGTTATCGAGAGGGCATCTGCCTCGCTGTCGTAGTCGGCTCGCATCAGTTTCTCCTCTTGTGAATTGTGACGATCAGGTCCGGCTCGTCAAGAGCGACGACCACGCGCACCCGAACATCGCCGACGATCTGGCGACGAAAACTCTCCCCCCTATGGCCCGACGATCGCTGCGGCTACGAGCCCGCCGCTGACGCCTAAGAACGAGATGACTGCCAGCACCCGGTACCAGGCTCGTTTCTCGATCTCCGGGTCGAAGGCGAGCGGGACGAAGAGGAAGGGGTTGACCAGCGTGCCGAAGACGAGCGCGACGGCAACCGCGGTGGGCAGGTCGGGGACGGCGAGGCCGACGCCGATCAGGATCAGGCCCATCATCACGTAGTCGAGGTGGACCTGGCGGATCCGCTGCGGGGCGACGATCCCGATCCGCCGCAGCCACTCGCGCTTCTCCTCGCGGACTACCATCGCCCAACCGAGCAGGCCGCCGAGGGCCAGCTCGATCAGGCCGATCCGGATCACCCAGTCCACCCGGTCAGAGCTCGGGGACGTCGGCGCCCTGGTCGGAAAAGGGGATGCGCTGGATCTCGGCCCAGTCCCCGCAACGGCGCTCCAGCTCCTCGCTGACCTTGCCGGCTTCGTCCCAGGTGGTCCAGACGAGGACCGTCGGCCCGGCGCCCGAGATGGTCGCGCCGAGGGCGCCGATCTCGCGGGCGCCTTCGACCAGCTCCATCGAGCGGGGATAGAGGCCGCGGCGGCGGCCCTGGTGGATGTTGTCCTTGAGACTGGCGGCGATCAGGCTGAGGTCGCCGCGGTAGAGGCCCAGGGTCAGGCGGGCGGCGGAGAAGATGTTGCCGAGCGCGTCACCGAGCGGGATTTCCTCCGGGATCGCCTCGCGCGCCTGCTCGGTCGGGACCTCCTCCTTGTGGGGGACGACGAGGATGCCCTCGAGCCCGTCCGGCGGCGGAAACCGCGAGCAGTCGGGCGAACCCCCCTCGGGAATCGGGTCGCAGATCACGATGCCGCCGAAGATCGCCGCTGCGACGTTGTCGGGATGGCCCTCCAGCTCGGTCCCCCGCGCCAGCAGCTCCTCCTCGGAGAGGGCCAGCTCGTAGAGATGGTCGGCGGCCACGAGTCCGGCGACGATCGCGGCGGCGCTGGAGCCGAGCCCACGCCCCAACGGAATCGTCTGCTTGAGGCGAAAGGCGATCCCGTCGGCTGAGTGCAGGCTCTCGAAGGCCCTGACGAGCAGGTTGTCGCGCCCGGTCGGGACGTCGAGCCCGGCCGGGTCGAAGGAGAACTCGGCGGTCTCCTCGACCTCCAGCTCGAGGAAGAGGTCGAGTGCGGCGGCCATCACGTCGTAGCCCGGTCCGAGGTTGGCCGAGGAAGCGGGGACACGGACCAGCCGGCGGCGGGCGGTCAATCGAATACCGCCCGCTCGACCGCGCTGAGGTCGTTCTCGCAGTTGATCACGGCGGGGGCTTTGGAGAGCGCCGTGTCGGGGTCCTTGAGGCCGTGGCCGGTGAGGACGCAGACGACCGACTCCGGCGCCGGCGCCCCCTCGACCACCGGTAGCCCGTGGGCAAGCAGGCCGGCGACCGAGGCCGCCGAGGCGGGCTCGCAGAAGACGCCCTCGCTCGTCGCCAGCCAGCGGTAAGCGGCGAGGATCTGCTCGTCGGAGACCGCCGCCACTCGTCCGCGCGAGGCGGTGAAGGCGGCCATCGCCTCCTCCCAGCGCGCCGGGTTTCCGATCCTGATCGCCGAGGCGACCGTCTCCGGCTTGGCGACGGGAGCGCCGTCGACGAGCGGCGCGGCACCCTCGGCCTGGAAGCCGTAGACGATCGGGGCGACGCCGAGCTCTTCGAAGCCGCGCCAGTAGGCGGTCACGTTGCCGGCGTTGCCGACCGGGATCGCGAGCGCGCCGGGCGCTTCGCCAAGCTCCTCGACGACCTCGAACGCCGCCGTCTTCTGACCCTCGATCCGGTAGGGGTTGACCGAGTTGACCAGCTCGATCGGGTGCTTGTCGGCGAGCTTGCGGACGATCTGCAGCGCCTCGTCGAAGTTCCCCTGCAGGGCGACAACCCGGGCGCCGTGCATCAGGGCCTGGGCCAGCTTGCCGATCGCGATCTTGCCCTCGGGCACGATCACGGCACCGCGCATGCCCGCCCGCGCCGCGTAGGCCGCGGCGCTGGCGGCCGTGTTCCCGGTCGAAGCGCAGATCACAGCCTCCGCCCCCCGCCCCTTGGCCCGCGAGACGGCCACCGTCATCCCCCGGTCCTTGAACGAGCCCGTCGGGTTCGCCCCCTCGAACTTGAGGTAGGCACGGACCTCGAGCCGCTCCGAGAGGCGCGGCGCCTCGATCAACGGCGTCGACCCCTCGTTGAGGGAGACGATCGGGTCCCCCTCCTCCAGCGGCAGGTGCTCCCTGTATCTCTCGATCAGGGGCACGGGGCTCAAACGAACTCCTCCTCGATGACGCGGATGAAGCGCGGCGCAGAGCGGATGTCGTCGAGCCCGCCGATCTCATCGACCGCCGCCGCGAAGCGCGACTCCAGGCACTCGTGGACGACCATCACCAGGCGCGCGTCGTCGCCGATGCCGCGCTGCACGACGCTCTTCACCGAGATCTCGTTCTCGCCCAGCACCTGGGCGATCCGGGCGAGCACGCCGGGCTCGTCGGCGACCTCGAGGTGCAGATAGAAGGCGGAGACGACATCCTGGACCAACTCGAGCATCTGCGAGGCGGCCGGCGTGCTCGAC
>DAIRWC010000035.1:0-2784 GCA_036802505.1 Solirubrobacterales bacterium | reverse complement strand
CGAGGTGCAGATAGAAGGAGGAGGGAACGTCGGCGACCAGCGGCAGCTGCTCGCGGGCCTCGTGGACCGGGGCGTCGCCGGAGAGGATCGAGACGACGTCTCCGAGGACCGCCGAGGCGGTCTCGACGCCGCCCGCGCCAGGGCCCGACATCGTCACCTCCGTGATCGCCGGCGCCTCGACCATGACCGCGTTGAAGGGCCCGCCGACGGGCGCCAGCGGGTGGCCGCTGTAGAGAAAGCAGGGGAAGACGCGCACGCTGATCCCGCCGTCGCGGCGCTCGGCGACGCCGAGCAGCTTCAGCGAGAGGTCGAGCTCTTTGGCGTAGGCGAGGTCGTCGGGCTGGATCGCCTCGATTCCCTCGTAGGCGACCTGGTCGAGGGTGACCGCGGTGTGGAAGGCAAGCCGGGCGAGGATCGCCATCTTCGCTGCGGCGTCGGCGCCGTTGACGTCGGCGCTCGGGTCGGCCTCGGCGTAGCCCAGCTCCTGCGCCCGCGCCAACACCTGCTCGTAAGCGGCGCCGCTGGCGGCCATCTCGCTGAGGATGAAGTTGGTCGTCCCGTTGACGATCCCGAACACCTTGTCGATCTCAGTGACGCCGAAGCTCTCCTGGATCGTGCGCACGATCGGGATCACGCCGGCGACCGCGGCCTCGAAGCGGAGCTGCACCCCAGCCTCGCGGGCGACGCCGAAAAGCTCCTCGCCGTGTTGGGCCAGCAGTTGCTTGTTGGCGGTGACGACCGGCCGGCCGGCCCGCAATGCGTCGAGCACGTAGGTGCGCGCCGGGTCGGTGCCGCCGATCAGCTCGACGATCAGGTCGGAACGCTCGAGGATGTCGCTGAAATCGCCGTCGCTGCGGGTCAAGATGCCGGCCAGCTCCGGGCGGCGCCCGGTGGCCACTTCGACCGCGCCGGCGCGCTCGGCGAGCAGGCCGGCAAAAGCCGCGCCGACGGTGCCGTGGCCGAGCAGGCCGATGCGGACCGGTTCAGCCATCTACGTCACGTGAGGTCAGGTCGTCGTAGGTCTCGCGGCGCACGACGACCCGTGCATCGCCGTCGCGGCAGAAGACCACCGGCGGACGGGTGACGCCGTTGTAGTTGCTGGCCATCGCGTGTCCGTAGGCACCGGTCGCCGGGGTGACGAGGACGTCGCCGACCGCGGGGGCGGCGAGCATCGCGTCGCGCACCAGGACGTCGCCCGACTCGCAGTGCATGCCGGCGATCGTCGCCTCCATGTCCGGGGTCGCCCCGGCGCGATCGGCGATCAGCGCCTCATAGCGAGAGCCGTAGAGCATCGGCCGCATGTTGTCCGACATGCCGCCGTCGACCGCCACGTACGTGCGGATACCGGGGATCTCCTTGACGGCGCCGACCCGGTAGGCGGTGAGGCCCGCGTTGCCGACCAGCGAGCGCCCAGGCTCGATCAGGATCCGCACCCCCTCGCCGAAGACCTCGGCGACGCCTTTGACCTTGACCTCGACGTAGGAATCGATCGAGGGCGGCTCATCCGCGTCCGTATAGGCGATGCCCAACCCACCGCCGACGTTGACGAGACGGCACCAATCCCCCGCCAGCTCGCCGATCGCCCGAATTGCCAGCGCGTAGGACTCGAGCTCGAAGATCTGCGAGCCGATGTGCGCGTGCAGACCAACCAGGTTGAGCACGTCGGAGGCGAGCACCCGCTCGATCGCCCGCGCCGCCAAGCCGTGCTCGATACCGAAGCCGAACTTCGAGTCGAGCTGCCCGGTGGTGATGTAGTCGTGGGTGGACGGCTTGATCCCCGGGGTCACCCGGATCAGGACGTCCTGAGATTCGTCGAGCAGCCGCTCGCAACGCTCGATCTCGTCGAAGGAGTCGAGGATCAGGTGGCCGACGCCGGACCGCGCGGCAAAGAGGATCTCCTCGTCGCTCTTGTTGTTGCCGTGCATGTGGATCCGCGCCGGGTCGAAGCCGGCGTGCAGCGCGATGTGCAGCTCGCCGCCCGAGGCGACGTCGACCGACAGCCCCTCCTCGGCGAAGAGCCGATAGGCGGCGGTGCAGGGGAACGACTTGCTGGCGAAGAGAACTTCGAAGTCGCTGCCGCGCCGCTCGAACGCGTCGCGATACGCCCGCGCCCGCGCCCGCATCTCGTCCTCCGCATAGATGTAGGCGGGGGTGCCGAACTCGGCGGCAAGCTCGACCACGTCACAGCCGGCGACCTCGAGATGGCCGCGCTCGTTCACGCGGCTGCCGGCCGGGTAAACCGGCGATCCGGCGATCGGGTCGGCGACCGCGCCTGCCTGTCCGCGCTCGGGCATGGGACGGCATTGTGACGGTTGACGGTCGGCCGGGCGGTACTACTCGCTCAGGGTCCGACGTCGAATCAACGACCGAGCAGTCCGTCGACCGTTTCTTTGACTTTTTCGACGGTTTCGTCGACCGTTTCGCCAACGGTCGATTCCGGGCCGGCGACCCCTTTGACGACTTCTTCGGTGACTTTGGCGACGCCGGTGCCGCCAAGCGTGCCGCCGGTCGCTTCGTCGACGCCGGAGACAGTGTTGTTGACGGTACTGGTGACGGTTCCAGAAGGCGACGAGGCGCTGCCGGCGCCTCCGCCGCCCGCGCCACCGCCGCCGGGCGGGTTCTGCGAGCCTCCGCCACCGCCGCTGCCCGAGCCGGTGCCGCTGGATGCAGTACCGCTCGCGGGACTCGAGGCCGACGAGCCGCCGGCCGCGCTGGGCGCCGGAGCGCTGGACCCCGGAGCCGTCGTCCCCGGCGCCTGCGAAACCGGCGAGCCGGAATCGGAGG
>DAIRWC010000034.1:0-10873 GCA_036802505.1 Solirubrobacterales bacterium | reverse complement strand
ACGGTGGCACCGCGCAGGACCAGGTCGGCGCCCTCTCCGGAGCGCATCTCAAGCGCCGCGGCGAGACTCACGCCGGCTGTCCGATCGGAGTCGGGCTCTGTTCGGGCTCGTCGGCAGCGCTGACGGGACGCTGGGGTCCGGCCGCAAGCAGCTCGTAGAGGATCGCCATTCGCACGACCAGGCCGGAGGCGACCTGCTCGGTCATCAGCGACTGCGGCGAGTCGATCACCTCGCCGGAGAGCTCGACGCCGCGGTTGACCGGGCCGGGGTGCATCAGCAGCTGGCGTGGGCCAAGCCGGCGCGAGTCGATCTGGAAGTGGGCCGCGTACTCGCGGATAGACGGGACGAAGCTCTCCGCCATGCGCTCGCGCTGGAGTCGCAATGCGTAGACGACGTCGGCCTCGCCGAGCCGCTCCAGCGAGTAGGAAACCTCGCAACCGAGCTGCTCGATCCCGCGCGGGATCAGCGCCGGCGGGCCGCAGACCGTCACCTCGGCACCCATCGCCTGGAAAGCGACGAGGTTCGAGCGGGCGACGCGGCTGTGCAGGACGTCGCCGACGATC
This sequence comes from Solirubrobacterales bacterium, assembly GCA_036802505.1. GTDB lineage: Bacteria > Actinomycetota > Thermoleophilia > Solirubrobacterales > 70-9 > VRUE01. The sequence continues at coordinate 10,310 of DAIRWC010000034.1, read as the reverse complement.
CAGATCCGCTTTCCCTCGAGGCTGTCGAGCCGGCGGCGCAGGGTGAAGAGGTCGAGCAGCGCCTGGCTGGGGTGCTCGTGCTTGCCGTCGCCGGCGTTGACCACCGCCGCTTCGCTCCAATCGGCGACCAACTGCGCCGCGCCAGCGTAGGGGTGGCGGATGACGATCGCCGCCGGGTCGTAAGCGGAGAGGGTCGCGCATGTGTCCTTCAGCGACTCGCCCTTGTCGACCGAGGAGCCCGCCGCCTTGAGCGAGATCAGGTCGGCGGAGAGCCGCTTCGCCGCCAGCTCGAAGGATGCGCTGGTACGCGTGCTCGCCTCATAGAAGAGGCTGACGACGGTGCGGCCACGCAGCGTCGGCACCTTCTTGATGTCGCGGCGACCGACCTCAGCGAAGCTCTCGGCCCGGTCGAGGATCGCCTCAATCCCGTCGCGGTCGAGATCCTTGATCGCCAGCAGGTGCTTCATAGGACCGCCTCCGCCGCCTGCGGCTCTGAGATCGTCACCTCGTCGACCTCGTCGGTCTCCTCGAGCCGCACGTTGACCCGCTCGCCGCGCGCGGTCGGCAGGTTCTTGCCGACGTAGTCGGGGCGGATCGGCAGCTCGCGGTGGCCACGGTCGCAGAGCACCGCGAGCTGCACCCGCTGCGGCCGGCCGTAGTCGAAGAGGGCGTCGACCGCGGCGCGCACCGTGCGGCCGGTGAAGAGCACGTCGTCGACGAGGACGACCGTGCGGCCGGTCAGGTCGAAGTCGATGTGGGAGGAGTGGACGACCGGCTGGGTCGCCGGCGACTGGGCGCCGACGTCGTCGCGGTAGAAGGAGATGTCGAGGTCGCCGATCGGCGTCTCGTCCTCGGTCAACTCGCCAACCAGGGCGTGGAGGCGCCGGGCGATTACCGCGCCGCGGGTGTGGATGCCGACGATCGCGAGACGCTCGGGCTCCGGGTTGGCCTCGGCAATCTCGTGGGCGATCCGCCGCAGCGTCCGCCTCAGATCGTCGTGCTGAAGCACGACCTTCTCGCTCATTTGTTGCACCTTCCTGGCCTCGCGGGACCGGGTTAAAGGACGGCGCTCAGAGTAGCAGCGGCGGGAGACGCCGGGTATTGCCTCGGAGATGCCTATCACCGGCAGAGCCGGTGAAATTACCTCCCCTTCGGGGAAGAATCACTCCGCGGTGCCGGGGGAGGCACTCCGAGACAACACCCGGCGTCTCTTTCGTGCCAGTCTTCGCATGTGAAGGTTGAGGTACACGAAGCCATCGCAAAACATGAGGCGGCCGGGCGGAAGTTCGAGGCCGGCGGTGTTGGCAGCTTTGTGTTGGAGCAGGGCGACGGAGATCCCGTGGTGTGCTTGCACGGCGTGCCGGTCAGCTCCTTTCTCTACCGGAAGGTCGTGTCGGAGCTTGCGGGACGTGGGTTGCGCGGGGTTGCCTTTGACTTTCCCGGGCTCGGGCTCGCGGATCGGCCTGAGGGGTTCGACTACTCGTGGAGCGGACTGGCGCGGTGGACGGGTGAGGCGATCGAGGCGCTGGGGGTCGAGCGGTGCCACCTGGTCGTGCACGACATCGGCGGGCCGGTCGGGTTCGAGTGGGCGATCCGTAATGCGGATCGGGTGCTGTCGCTGACGGCGCTCAACACGCTGGTCAACGCCGCGACCTTTCATCGGCCCTGGCCGATGCATCCGTTCTCCTATCGCGGTCTCGGCGAGGTCTGGTTGCGCAGCATGATCGCGCCGACCTTCGCCGAGGTGTTCTACCTGGAGGGGATCGCGGATCGAGGCGAGGTGCCGCGAGCCGACGTCTATGCGCACCACGCCCTGCTCAACCGCGGCGACCGGGGCAAGGCGTTCCTGAAGATCATGCGGGGCTTCGAGTTGAGCGAGGCGAAAGAGCGGTTCTTCGTCGAGGGCCTCGCCGCCCGTCCCTACCCGGCCCAGGTCGTCTGGGGCGAGAGGGATCGGATGCTCGGCGAGAAGCGGCGGCGCGAGGTACAGCGGGCGCTCGGAGTCGACGAGCCGACGCTGCTGCCGGGCAAGCACTTCCTGCAGGAAGATCAGGCGCCGGCCGTCGCGGATGCGATCGCCTCGCTCGCCCTCGGCTGAGCGCTACTCGGCCGGCTGAGGCTCGCCGCGCTCGCGGGCGCCGTTGGCCACCAGCTCAGGGCCACCGCGCTCCGGGAAGGGGATCTCGATCAGGTCGAAGTCTTTCGGCGCCACGGCTGGCTCGAAGACCTCCTTCGCCTCCTCGAGCACCTTGCCGACGTGGTAGCGGGAGGAGATATGGACCAGGGCGAGGAGCTTGACTTCGGCCTCGCGGGCCACTGCTGCTGCCTGGCCGACGGTCGAGTGGCCGGTGTCGGCGGCGCGCTGGGCCTCCTCCTCGGCGAAGCTGGCGTCGTGGATGAGGAGGTCCGCGCCCTTCGCGGCCTCGACGGTCGCGCGACAGGGTGCGGTGTCGCCGGTGATCGCGATCGTGCGGCCGGGGCGCGCCTCGCCCACCACCTCGCCGGGCTCGACCGATCCCGAGGAGCCGTTGACGCTCTCGCCGCGCTGCAGGGCGGCGAAATCGGGGCCTTCCTTGACCCCGAGCCGTTTCGCCGCCTCAAGGTCGAAGCGGCCGGGCCGGTCCGCCTCGACCAGGGCATATCCGAAAGCGCGCACGCTGTGCTCCACTGGGAAGGAGCGGATCTCGCCACCGTCGCAGGGGATCGCGTCGCCGGCCTCCAGCTCGACCAGGTCGAGCTTGTAGCCGACCCTGCCGAGCACACGGCCGAGGCTCTGGATCAAGTCGCGCAGGCCGCGCGGTCCGTAGATCGTCAGTGGCCGCTCGCGCTCGGTCAGGTCGTACGTCTTCAGCAGCCCCGGCAGGCCGAGGAAGTGGTCGGCGTGGAAGTGGGTGAAGTAGATCGCGTCGACCTGGACCAGGCCCAGCGAGCGCTGCATCTGGCGCTGCGTCCCCTCGCCGCAGTCGAACAACAGCCGTTCGCCGCCGCGCGCGACGAGCACGCTCGCGGTATTGCGCCGCGCCGAGGGCACAGCGCCGCCCGTGCCAAGAAAGGCAACCGAGAGGTCCATGGCTCGCGAGCCTACGCGACGCTCAGCGCTGGTTCATCGCGGGGAACCTCAGGCCGCACGATCGCACGAAGCAGATCGACCGTCCACCGGTCGATCTCGAAGTCGATGGCCTGTCTGATCTTCCGCCGCTGGTTGTTCAACGTCGGCTCCAAACGAAGCCTCCCCTCGAACTGTGCAACGGCATCGATCGGGACGAGGTACACCGCCCGATTTGGCGGAAAGTAGACGCCAAAGATGTCTGCCAGTCCAACGTAGGACCGGGGGCCGCGACCATGGTCAGTGCTCCGGCTATTGAAGAGGATGCAGCCCTGGCGCGGCCACGCCGTCTTGCACTGGACCCGGAGAAATTCGCGCTTCCCAAGATGAACAACCAAGTCGTAGGGCTGGCCCTCACCGAAAGGAACGAGAACCTGAAATCCGCGATGCACAAGCGCAGCCAGCACCATCGCCTCTCCCGTATTGCCGCTTCCTGCCCTCGCCACAAGGAAACCTTATGTACTCACTCGGACGAACATATGTTCGGGGCAGCGCTTCTGTCAGTGAGGAACTAAGCTCCAAAGTCAAGCGCCCGTAGCTCAGCTGGATAGAGCGATCGCCTCCGGAGCGATAGGCCACAGGTTCGAATCCTGTCGGGCGCGTCATGGATCTGGGCTTGAAAAGCAGCCCGCCGCGGGGGGCGATTGCGGTGGTGATCGTCGGGCTGATCGCGACCCTGGCCGCGGCGGCGCTGGCGACCGATAAGAGCGGTGGCGCCTGGGTGGAAGTCGAATGGGCGGCCCGGGGGGCGTTGCCGGACTCGAGCCCGGCCAGGATCCCCGGCGGCGGCTCGGTGAAGCTCGAAGACGCCGGGCTGCGCGTAACCGAAGCCAATATCAACGGCGAACGCATCTTCCGCCTCGCGGCGGTGCTCCGGATCGACGCCGACTCGGCGGTAGGCCGGGCCCGCGTGGACTGCACGATGCGGGGTGGCGGGGGGGAACTGGCGCGCACTGGCGACAACCGTGGCGCCTTCCCCCGCTCAACCAGCGAAGAGAGCCTCACCAAGCAGAACGTCCCCGATCGCGTCGGGCTGAAGTTCCACATCAGCGGCGGCGAATACGCATCGCTCGAACTGGGCGACGCCTTTGACGTCTACACGCCCCTGCGCGGCGTCGTCGGCACTTGGGAAAAGCACCGGACGAGCTCGATGGGGTGGCAGTGGGGATTGCCCCAGGGACGGCCCAAAGAGCCCCTGACCCTCGGTTTCGCCTCCTTCTGGAAAACCACCCGAGCCCCCTCGGGAAGCATCGTCTGCACGCTCGAGAACGCCGTTGGCAGCGCGATGGTTCGTACCGCGGGCTCGCTGCGTTAGCCCGGGGCGACCAGCAACTCGGGGCCCTCGGTCCCTTTGCCGACCTTGTTCAGCTTCGGGTTGGCGGGGGCGCTGTCCATCCGCGCGGCCGGCAACGGACCGCACATCGCGATCGCGTCCGCGGCGCTCAGGTCCGGGCGCAACCAGGCGGCCTCCGCCTCGGCGCTGGGCAGGATCGCGGGCATCCGGTCGTGGACCGGGGCGACTACCTCGTTCGGCGTCGTGGTGACGATCGTGCAGCTGTAGAGCCAGCCGTCCTCGAAACCGCGATCCTCCTCATCCCCCCACTCCTTGCGGGTGCAGATCCCGGCGAAGGCGAAGGGCTCGCCGCCATCGACGGTGAAGCGCCAGGGCTGGCGCGGCTGCTTGGGATCCTCCGCCACCATCCACTCGTAGAAGCCGTCGGCGACGATCAGGCAGCGGTGGCGGAACTTGCCGACCAGCGGCGCGTAGGCCCGGCTCGAGTCGAGATTCTCGGCTTTGGCGTTGATCATCCGGTAGCCGACCTTGAGGTCCTTGGCCCAGCGTGGCACCAGCCCCCAGCGCATCAACCGCGCCTCGCGCTCGCCCTGGGCGGCCTCGTCGGGGTCGGGCGATGAGCGCACCGTCAGGACCTCCTGCGTCGGCGCGACGTTGAAGCGACCGAGGCCGGATTCGGCCTTTTTCGCCCGCTCCTTGCTCGGCGGCGGCGCCTCCCCGGACGAGTTCCGCTCCAGCGAGCGTTCCAGCTCGACCTGGAAGCGATCGGCGATCGTCTTCGTATCCTTGGCCGTGACCGTGAAACGCCCGCACATGGCGAGTCAGACTAGCTAGCCGGGGCGCCCGGCTATTTGGGGGTGATCAGCTCAACAGCGGGGAAATACGTCCTGTAGCGCGAGGGATCTCGGGTCAACAGCCGAAGCCCCGCGATCGCGGCGTGGGCGCCGATGAAGAAGTCAGGCAAAGGCGAGCGTTTACGACCACCGCGTCGCTTGTAATCCAAATAGGCCTTGCCAGCGAGAAAAGCTGCCGACCACGGGGTGTGCTCGCGTTGAAAGTCGTCGGGCGTCAACTCTTGCTCGAAGGCCTCGATACTGGCATAACGAACCGACACCTCGGCATAGATGAACTCGTTGATCACCAGCGGCCCGGCTGCTCCGACACGCCGGATAGCACCATCCGACCATTCCCCCCACTCAGGGTCCTTCGACAGGGCGTCGATCAGAACGTTCGAGTCAACGAGCGTGGCAGGCACAGTAGATAAAGGCCCTGGAGGTCAATCCTCTCCCCTGGTCAGCCTCATGATTTCGTCCGTACTAAGGGGAATATCGCCACCGCTTGCCTTCAGAAGGCGGTCGGCGATCTCGTCACCGCGCGTGCGACCTTCGGGCAGCTTGCGCACGCGTATCTCGCCCGCATCCCGCACGAACTCGACCTCCGTGCCGGGAAGAAGACCCAACTCGTCCCGTAGCTCCTTCGGGATCGTGACCTGGCCTTTGCTGGTGACCCTCATGAAGTAAGAGTAGCACCGGTATTACTCTTACTTGGGCGCGCCTCCGGATGCTCGCGGTACCAGTCGAGAGTGCGGCGCAGGCCGTCCTCGAGCGCAACCTGCGGACGCCAGCCGGTCAGCTCGCGCAGCTTGGTCGAGTCGACGAACTGGCGATCGATCTCTCCGTCTGGGTTCCCCTGGCCTTGAAAGTCGGGCTCGATTCCGGCCCCGGCCACGGTGGCAATCAGCTCGACCACCTCTCGAACCGAGTGGGGCCGCTCGCCGCCGGCGTTGAAGGCCTCTCCCGCGGCGCCGTTGTCCAGCGAGGCGGCGATCGCCAGGTAGGCGGAGATGGCGTCGTCGACGTGGAGGAAATCGCGCTCGGGGCTGCCGTCGGAGCGGATAACCGGCGCCCGACCGTCGAGCAGGGCGATCACGGTCTCGGGGATCAGCCTGGAGAAGTTGAGGTCGCCACCGCCGTAGACGTTGGCGAAGCGCGTCACCGCCAGCGGCAAGTCGTAGGCGGTCGCGTAGCTGCGCGCGATCGTGTCGGCCGCCGCCTTGCTGGCGTCGTAGGGATAGGCGGCGCGCAGCGGGAAGTCCTCGCGATAGGGGAGCTCGGGGCTAGACCCGTAGGCCTTGTCGGAGGAAGCGAAGACGACCCGCTCGACCGCGTGCACGCGGCAGGCCTCGAAGACGTTCCAGGCGCCCTGCACGTTGACTTCGAACGTCTCCAGCGGCGAGTTGCGAGCGACACCGACGATCGTCTGGGCAGCGAGATGGAAGACCGAGTCCGAGCCCTCGACGGCGGCGGCGACCGCAACGGCGTCGCGCAAATCGGCCTCGACCAGCTCGACCTCGCCGCGGATGCCGAGCAGGTCCAAGCCAGAGCGACGCTCGCCACCGACGTCGGCGAGACGAGGGGCGGGGCGATCAAGCACGCGAACATCGCGGCCGCCCTCCAGCAGCGCCCGCGCGAGATGCGAGCCGACGAAGCCGTGCGCACCGCTGACGAGCGAGCGACTCATCGCGGCGCCCAGGGAGCGTCGCCGCCGGCCCAGAGGTCGTTGAGCGCGACCGCGTCCTTGTAGGTGTCCATGCAGTCCCAGAAGCCCTCGTGACGGTGGGCGCGCAGCTGACCGTCGGCCGCCAGCCGTGCGAGCGGCTCACGCTCCAACACGCTCTCGTGCTCCAGGTAGCCGAGGGCGCCTGGCTCGAAGCAGAAGAAGCCGCCGTTGATCCAATGCTCGCTGCGCGGCTTCTCGGCGAAGCCGGCGACCCGGTCCCCCTCCCCCAGCTCGGCCACACCCCACTGCAGGTGCGGCCGCACGACGGTCATCGTCGCCGGGTCGCCGTGCCCAGCGTGGAAGTCAAGCAGCGCGCCGAGATCGATATCGGCGACGCCGTCCGCATAGGTCACGCAGAAGGTCCCGCCCTGCAGGCGATCGGCAAGGCGCGCGATCCGCCCTCCGGTCGGCGTATCGACCCCGGTGTCGATGCACTCGACCGAGACGCCATCGGGCCATGCATGGTTAGCAACGAAGTCCTTGATCGAGTCGCCCAAGTGCCCGGTGGCGAGCAAGAAACGGCTGAATCCCTGGGTAATGTAGATGCCCAGCACGTGCCAGAGAATCGGCATTCCGCCGATCTCAACCAGCGCCTTCGGCACATTCTCCGTGCGCTCACGCAGCCGCGTGCCGCGGCCGCCACAGAGAATGACAACCGGAGGATTCATCTTTTGTCGCCTTTTTGACCCTATGGGGTCATCAAGGCGACAGATCAGCCGCCCGCGACCGCGGGGAGGATCGTTACCTCGTCGCCCTCGCTGATCGCCGTCTCCAGGCCCTGCTGGAAGCGGATGTCCTCGCCGCTGACGTAGACGTTGACGAAGCGGCGCAGGTCGCCGTCCTGGGTGATCCGCTCGCGCAGATCTCCGTGCGCCTCGAAGAGCGCGTCGAGGGCGTCGCCAACGGTCGAGCCGACGACCTCGACCTCGGCTTCCCCCCCGGTCGCGGCGCGCAGCTGGGTCGGAATCTTCACGGTGACTGCCATCAGGCGACTACCTCCTGCTGGTGTTCGAACGCGGACTCGAAGCTGTCGAGATCGGGGTCGATCTCGTGCATGTGGAAACTATCGCGCGTCGCATCCAGCGTCTTCAGACCCTCGCCGGTGATGTAGACGACGACCCGCTCGCCGGCGCCGATCTCGCCACGCTCGGCAAGCTTGGCGAGCACGCCGACGGTGACCCCGCCGGCGGTCTCGGTGAAGATCCCGGTCGTCTCCGCCAGCAGGCGGATGCCGGCGCGGATCTCCTCGTCGGTGACCGAGTCGATCGCGCCGCCGCTGCGCCGCGCCTGCTCGAGCGCGTAGGGGCCGTCGGCGGGGTCGCCGATCGCGAGGCTCTTGGCGATCGTCTCCGGCTTCTGCGGCTTGCAGACGTCCCAGCCTTCGGCGAAGGCGGTCGCGACCGGACTGCAGCCAAGCGCCTGGGCGCCGTTGAAGACGGGCTGCTCGCCTTCGATCAGGCCCAGGTCGGTCCACTCCTGGAAGCCGCGGGCGACCTTGGTGAAGAGCGAGCCGGAGGCGATCGGGCAGACGACCCGGTCGGGCAGCTCCCAGCCGAGCTGCTCGGCCGTCTCGTAGGCGAGCGTCTTGGAGCCCTCGGCGTAGTAGGGACGCAGGTTGACGTTGACGAAGGCCCACGGTCGCGTTTCGGCCAGCTGCGTGCAGAGCCGGTTGACGGCGTCGTAGTTGCCGCGTACGCCGACCAGGTTGGTGCCGTAGATCGCCGTGGCGAGCAGCTTCTGCTCCTCCAGGTTGGCGGGAACGAGGACGTAGGACTCGAGGCCGGCGGCTGCCGCGTGGGCGGCGACCGCGTTGGCCAGGTTGCCGGTCGAAGCACAGGCGACCGTCTCGAAGCCCAGCTCGCGCGCCTTCGCGACGGCGACCGCGACCACCCTGTCCTTGAACGAGTGGGTCGGGTTGGCGGCGTCGTTCTTGATCCAGATCTCGGCGTCGAGGCCGAGCCGCTCGGCGAGGCGGTCGGCGCGCAGCAGCGGCGTCAGGCCGGGCTCGAGTGGATCGAGCGGCCTGCCGGTGAAGGGCAGGAAGTCGGCGTAGCGCCAGATTCCCTGCGAGCCGGCCTGGATCCGCCGCTTCGCCGCGGTGGCGTCGAGCCCGGAATGGTCATAGGCGACTTCCAGCGGGCCGAAACAGTTCTCACAGGCGTAGCTGGCGCCCAGCTCATAGGTCGCCCCGCACTCCTTGCACTTCAAGCTCTCGACTGACATCCGATCTTCCTCTTTTCCTTGACCTAGAAAAAAACCTCCGCCTTGTGGGGCAGAGGTCCGATCGGACGTCTCCCCACATCTTCCAGGTCCCGAACTTCCGGGAAACCTGCTGGAGTTGGCACCTCTCCCGGACCAATGGTCCGGGGCGGTTGCCGGGGCTTCTGCGGGCCAGTCCCTCCACCCCTCTAGATGTGGCGCTTATGTGCTCCTGACTATAGCAACGCTCAGATCGGCAATGGGAACCACAATGGCGATCACAATGAGGCGATGACAGCAATCGTGCTCGCCGCGTCGGGCAGCCGTTTAACCTGCACGTGACAATGCCCGCGAACGCCGACGAGAAGATGAGCCCGAGCGATGCCGAACCTTCCGAAACCACGGCTACGACGGGCTGCCCGGCGCGAAGCACTCGCCTCGACGGCATCGCAGCCTGAGCCCCAGACCCCGAACGTCGAGCAGATCGACTCATCTGGCCTGCGCTGGGTCAACATCGAGCGGCCAGGCGCCCTCGAGCGCGCCTGGCTGGAGGAAAACTTCGACTTCCACGCGCTCGACCTCGAGGACGTGCTCTCGCGCAACCAGCGACCGAAGATCGACGTCTACGACGACTACCTCTTCATCGTCCTCCACTTCCCGGTCTTCGACCCCGCGGTCGGCCGGCTCGGCACCGGCGAGCTCGATCTCTTCGTCGGCCCCGGCTATGTGGTGACGATCCCCAACCAGCCGCTGCAGCCGGTCGAGTACCTCTTCGAGCGCTGCCGGGCGAAGGAGGAGCTGCGCGACCAGCTCTTCTCGCGCGGGTCCGGCTACCTGCTCTACCGCCTCGTCGACGACAGCTTCGACTACTGCTTCCCGATGCTGCGCAAGATCGGCAACAAGCTCGACGCGCTCGAGGACGACATCTTCGAGGGCCGCTCGGAGGAGGTCGTGCGCGACATCTCCAACGTCAAGCAGGAGATCATCAACTTCCGCAAGGTGATCCGGCCGCAGCGACCCGTGCTGCGCGACCTCGAGAAGGTCAAGCAGCGCTACCTGGCCACCGACCTAGACCTGGAGATCTACTTCGACGACATCGTCGACGCCCACGAGCGGATCTGGGACAGGCTCGAAAACTACAAGGAGGTTGTC
>DAIRWC010000033.1:0-11007 GCA_036802505.1 Solirubrobacterales bacterium | reverse complement strand
GTAGACGTGGGCGTCGTCCTGGGTGAAGGCGCGCACGCGCAGCAGCCCGTGCAGCACGCCCTCGCGCTCGGCGCGGGAGACCTGGCCGAACTCGGCGATCCGCAGTGGCAGCTCGCGGTAGGAGTGGCGCTCGGCGTCGAAGACGAGACAGGCGCCGGGGCAGTTCATCGGCCGGATCGCGTACTGGCGCTCCTTCGACTCGGTGAAGTACATGTTCTCCTGGTAGTTGTCCCAGTGGCCGGAGCGGTGCCATAGCTCGACGTCCATCAGGTGCGGCGTCTTGATCTCGGTGTACTCGCGCTTGCGCAACTGTTTTTGCACCTCGGCCTCGATCAGGCGCAGCAGGACCGTGCCGTGGGCGAGCCAGAAGGGCATCCCCGGCGCCTCCTTGCGCAGCATGAAGATGCCGAGCTGGGGACCGAGGCGGCGGTGGTCGCGCGCCTTCGCCTCCTCGATCCGCTCGAGGTGGAGATCGAGGTCCTTCTTCGAGAAGAAGGCGGTGCCGTAAATCCGGGTCAGCATCGCGCGGCTCTCGTCTCCTCGCCAGTAGGCACCTGCGAGGGAGTTGAGCTTGATCGCCTTGATCCGGCCGGTGCCGGGACCGTGGGGCCCGCGGCAGAGGTCCTCGAAGGGGCCGTTGCGGTAGAGCGAGACGGTCTCGACCCCTTCGTCGCGGACGAGGTCTTCGATCAGCTCGACCTTGTAGCCCTGATCCTGGGCGCGAAAGATCTCGATCGCCTCGGCCGGAGGGACGTCGCGGCGCTCGAACCGCTCGTCGGCGTCGATGTGCGCCTGCATCGCCTGCTCGATCCGCTCCAGATCGCCCTCGTTCACTTTTACGTCCGGGGGGAACTCGAAGTCGTAGTAGAAGCCCTGCTCGATAGGCGGCCCGATCGTCACCTTCGTCCCCGGGTAGAGCTCCATCACCGCCTCGGCCATGACGTGGGCGGCGTCGTGGCGGATCAGCTCCAGAGCCTCGGGGTCGCGGTCGGTGAGGATCGCGATCTCGGCCCCGTCGGGAAGCGGCGCGGTGAGATCGCGCAGCTCGCCGTCGACGCGGATCGCCAGCGCGGCCTTGGCCAGGCCGGGCCCGATCGCCGCCGCGGCATCGGCGCCGCTCGCACCGTCGGGCAGCTCCAGCGGCTTGCCGTCGGGCAGCTTCACGGTGATCTGAGTCGCAGCCTCCATCGCCGTCATGCTACGTGCCCACACCCCCTCCCGCAGAATGAAGCTTTGTATCCCCTATAGGGACCAAAACCCTTCATTTTGCGCCAGCACGGGCCTCGCGCACGGCGATCAACGGGCACGGGCTTGGGCCGCCGATCGCGCCGCGGCGCTCCCAGACCGCGTACGGCCCAGCCTGACGGCGGAAGCTCAGCCGGCTGAACGGAGCGCGGGACGTGCCGCTGGTGACGAAGAAGCGGATGCCGGTCGGCGGCCTCCCCCCCGCCCCGCTTGCCGGTTCGATGCAGACGCGACCACCGCGCAGCTCCCAGGCGATGTAGCGATCCCCCTGTTCGTCGGCGAGCAGTGAGTCGGGGGCGAGGACCAGGGTCGAGCCCCCGGCGAGCAGCGGGCGCAGACCGGTGAGGGCGGGCGAGTAGAACGTCGGCCCGATCGGCGCGTTGGCGAGGGCGAGCAGCGAGCAGACTCCGGCCGCCGCCAGGTACAGCAAGGCGGCGGGTCGGCGGGACAGCGGCAGCAGGATCGCCAGGGTCGCCAGCGGCGCCGCCACCTCGAGCGCCTTGGCGGACGTGTACGGAGTACCCCCGAGCCGAGCCGCGACGTAGAGGAGCCCAACCGCGACGATTCCGGCGAGAACCGTCGTCTCGCGACGGCGCCAACAGACGATCAGTCCGTATACGAACAGCAGCGCGGCGAAGGCCGCCCCGGCGAAGTAGGCGAAGGCCGGCACCGCCCCGTTGCCAGGCGACAAGCGGAAGTCGCCCGAGGGCCAGATGCCCAGTGCGGTGAAGGGCGAGATCTGGCCGAAGAGGTTGCCGAGGCCGGGGCCGTTTGGGTCGAAGGTCTCGAAGCTGTGGAAGTCGATCATCCGGCCCAGCTCGGGGAGGGTTCCGACCAGGAAGACCAATAGCGCCAGCAGCAGCGGCCGGATCGGCAACGACCGCTCGAACGTCAGCCAAATCAACAGGATCCCGGCCAGCCAGATGAGACCCGGGAAGCTGTAGGTGTAGACGGAGCCGATCGCGACGATCGCCGCCGGGACGAAGCGCAACGGGAGATCGCGCCAGGTTCGTGTGCTCTCACGCAGCGCGAGGACGAAGGCGAGGACGAAAAGGGCTTGGATCACCTCCTTGAAGGCGCCTTGGGAGAAGTAGGAGGCGACCAGGTACGGGAGGCCGACAAGGAGGGCTGCGGCAGTGCGACGCCACCACGGTTGGTCGGAGAAAGCGGCGAGGGCGGTCAGGGGAGCGATGATCGCCGCGGCTACGGTGAGACCGTCGAAGCCCTGGACGATGCCTATGCCCAGGCCCTTGTTCAGGGCTACGACGACCGAGTGCGGGCCGAGCGGGTAGCCCTGGTGCAGCAGCGGCGAGCCGATGCCGTGGGCGAGGCGATCGGTCGCCAGCAGGTGCTGCGACATGTCCGGGTTGAAGCCGGTGCCGAGGATGCCAAAGTGGCCTTCGACCGCGAAGGGCAACGCGGTGGCAAGCAGTGCTCCGATCGCAACCAGGAGCCCAATCCGCAGCGCCTCCCCCCCGCCCTCGATCCTGCCGCGCAGATAGATCGCGGCGGCCAGCGCCAGGACTAAGATGACCAGGGCGGGTATGGCCCCGTGACCGGGCATCCGCACCGTCGCCCAGCAGAGCGCGCTAACAAGCGCCAGCCCGACGACGGGCGCGAGCCAAGACCATCGCCGGACCCCGCAGAGCGCCAATGCCGCCTGCCCGACGGCCAGCGAGGAGATGCAAACAGCCACGACCGCCAAGTAGGTCCCGATCACAAGGCGGCGAGCCTAAACTGACCGCATGGCTCATGTCCCACCGGCAAGGCATCTTCTGCGTGCCAGGGACCTCGCCGACGCTCGCTACTTCGAACCGCTCGGCGTCGATGACATGGCTCGCGCCGCGGGCCTCTCCCGCGCGCACTTCAGTCGGGAGTTCCGGCGCGCCTTCGGCGAGTCGCCGCACGCCTACCTGCTGACGCGCCGCCTCGAGCGCGCCGCCGCTCTACTGCGCACCACCGACAGCTCGGTGGCCGAGATCTGCCTCGCGGTCGGGCTGCAGAGCATCGGCTCCTTCACGACCAGCTTCGGCCGCGCCTTCGGGCGCTCGCCGACCGCCTACCGCGCCTCCTTCCCTCCCGCGTCCGCCTACGTCCGCATCCCGGGCTGCGTCGTGCGCGCCTACGGCCGGCCGCAAAACCGCACGTTTCGAGAAGACAGCGGCAAAGCGCCCGCCTAGCATCGGCGACGACCTGTTCCGTCGAGCAAGGAGAAACCAGTGATCAAGATTGCAAACGCGCAACTGTGGGTCCACGACCAGGACGAGGCGCTCGCCTTTTACACCGAGAAGGTCGGCATGGAGGTACGGGCCGACGTCACCCTCCCCGAGATAGACGACTTTCGCTGGCTCACGGTCGGGCCGGTCGGCCAGGAGGATGTCTCGATCACGCTGATGGCGATCCCCGGCCCGCCGGTGATGGACGACGAGTCCGCCGAGCAGCTCAGGACCGTGATGGCGAAGGGCTTCGCCGGCACCGTCTTCCTCACCACCGAGGACTGCCAGGCTTCCTACGAGGAGCTGAAGTCGCGGGGAGTCGAGTTCAGCGAGGCGCCCGAAGAGCGGCCCTACGGGATCGACTCCGGCTTCCGCGACCCCTCCGGCAACAGCATCCGCCTCACCGAGGTTCGTCTGCCGGCGACGGTCTGAACTCCCCGCCACCCAACTCGCGTGGCAGGGCGCGTGGGCCCTCGGGATAGAGCGAGCGCAACGTCTCCTCGCTCATCTCGAGGGTGTTCGCGGCCTCGGGCGGCGCGCCCAAGATCAGCCACAGCGCATCCTCTTCGGTGTCGTTGAAGACCTGCCGCCTCGACTCGGGCTCGACCAGGAGCGAGTCGAGCGCACCGAGCTCGAGCGCCTCTTCGTCGACGCGGATCCGCCCCCTCCCCTCCAGGACCATGTACAGCTCCTCTGTGGCGAAGTGCCGGTGCAGGGTCGAGGCCTGCCCGGGACGCAGGCGCCAGAGGCGCGCACCGAGGCTGCCGGCCTCGAGCTGTTTGCCGAGATCCGTGTTGAGCACCCGCATCTGGTTGGACTCGCGCCAGAAGGCCTCCCCGGCACGCAGCAATCGATAGGCCATGGGTTGCTCCTTCGAGAGGGATGACGGAGTGGGCGCTACTGGGCTCGAACCAGTGACCTCCAGCTTGTCGAGCTGGCGCTCTCCCAACTGAGCTAAGCGCCCCAGGCGGGAGAGCGGAATCTAGCAGCGAACGGCAGCCCTCAAGTCGCCGGTGCAAGCTGCCGATTCAACTGGTGCAACTTTCTAGCCTACGCGGTGTTTTTCTATTACAAGCCGCCAGCAGGGGGCGGCAAGCTTCAAAGCTTGAGGACCGACGAGCCAGCGACTTAGAACTCTCTGGTGGTACGTCCTTCGGAACAATGGGCCCCAACTGGGGCCCTTTTCCGTTGTGGCGGGAATCAGTCGACGTGGTCGGCAGGCAGATGCCAACGGCGAGGAGCGATCAGGTCGTCCATTGCCGGGGGCCCCCAACTGCCGGGCTCGTAGCTCAGCACCGGCGGCGGGTCTTCGAGCAGGGGCTCGGAGACCTCCCAGAGGCGCTCGATCCCGTCTGAGCTGGTGAAGAGCATGCGGTCGCCGAGCATCACGTCGTGGATCAAGCGCTCGTAGGCGTCGAGAGCGTGCTCGGTGCCGCCAAAGGTGTCCGCGTAGTTGAAGCGCATGTGCGCCTCGCCGAGATGCAGCGTCGGTCCCGGCACCTTGGCCAGGAACGATGCCGAGATGCTACCCGGATCGCCCAACTCGAAGGTGAGGTGGTCGTGGCCGAAGGCCTCGGCGACCTGCTCGCAGTCGAGCGGGAACATCCGCCGTGGCGGCTGCTTGAAGGCGACGGTCAGCAGGTGGCGGTTCTCGGCCATGCGCTTGCCGGAACGCAGGTAGAAGGGGACGCCGTCCCAGCGCCAGTTGTCGACGAATGCCTTCAGGGCGACAAAGGTCTCCGCGTCGGAGCCGTCCGCCACCCCCTCCTCCTCGCGGTAGCCCGCGTACTGACCGCGGACCACGCCGGCGGGACCCAGGGGCGCCATCGAGTCGAAGACCTTCTCCCGCTCGGTGCTCAGTGCCTTCGCCGCCATCGAGATCGGCGGCTCCATCGCGACGAAGCTGAGCACCTGGAACAGGTGGGTCACGATCATGTCGCGGAACGCCCCCGTTTCCTCATAGAAGCTCGCCCTCATCCCGATCGAGAGCGTCTCGGGAACGTCGATCTGCACATGGTCGATGTGGTTGCGGTTCCAGACCGGCTCGAACATCCCGTTGGCAAAACGCAGCGCCAACAGGTTCTGCACGGACTCCCGGCCGATGTAGTGGTCGATGCGGAATATCTCCTCCTCGCGAAAGACCGAGAGAAGGCAGGAGTTGAGCTCGCGGGCCGAAGCGAGGTCGAGCCCGAAGGGCTTCTCGGTGATCACGTGGGCTCCCTTGCCAAGCCCGAGCTCGCCCAGCGCACGAACCGTCGGGCCGGCGGCCTGCGGTGGCAGCGACAGGTAGTACAAGACGCGAGCGTCTCCGCCCAACTCCTCCCGCGCCTCCTCGACCGCACCGCCCAGGGGATCGAGTCCATCACCGATCGAGACGAAGCTGAGGGTCTCGGCGAACCGGTCCCAGGCCTCGCGCGCCGGGGGGCGGCGACCGGAGTCCTCCACCGCCTCGCGGGCCATTTCCCGGAACTCTGCCTCGCTGACCTCCCCCCTGGCGGTGCCGATGATCCGAAACCTCCGCGGCATCAGCCCCACCCGGGCGAGGTGGAACATCCCGGGCAGCAGTTTGCGCTTGGCGAGATCGCCGGTCGCCCCGAAGAGCACGATCACGTGATCCTCGGGAACGCGCTCTGCCGCGGCTGCAGCGACAGGCCCGGTGACGGTAACGGCGCTCATGCGAATCAGCCTGACAGGTACCCGATCCCGCCGCGACAAGCCGTGAAACAAGCTCGGGAGGCCCAGAGGCGCCTACCGGAATCGAACCGGTGTAAACGGCTTTGCAGGCTCGTTTACACCGGGCGCATTCGGCTTGCTCAAGCGGTTTTGCGGAGCCGTGCCACCCTCCGTGCCACCGTCAGGCGCGAGAATACGCCCGGCTGTCGGCGCTGCCGATCTGCCAGCGAACCTCAGGGCCGAACTCCAAGACGACGCCGCCCGGCGTGATCAGCTCCCAATTCGGCGGATCGTCTTCTGCCTCGCGCTCAGCGGGCTTGACATCGAGCACCAAGCCATCGGAGAGCTTGCAGCGCAGCTCGCCAGTCTCCGCGTCGATGTCCGCATCGGAAACCGAGCGCCCAACGAGTTCAGTCGGATCGGACGGCGACCACTCGGCGTCCTGGGTGGCGAGATGCCACAGATCCCCACCGGAGTCCTTGATCTCGACGTGAAGAACCTCCGGATAGGCGATCCGGGCATCGACAATCGGCCCGCGCATAGAGCGAAGGATGTTCAGCGGTGAAGCGTCGAGCGTTACGGCCGTCGCCGCCAGGTGACTACGAGGCGCACAGTTACGCCGGAACGCGCTCACCGGTCACAGCCTGATCCTCGGCTGCATCCTCCACGGGCTCGATCTCAGCCCGCACAACGCGTGTCGGCTCAAGGCCGGAGGCCGCGCCGCCCTCGGCCCAGACGACCTGACCGAGCTTGAGGGCATGCTCCTGACCGCCCGCCTTCAGGGAGAACGTCACCGAAATCGTGTCGGCTGCGCGGTTCTGCGATACGACCGGGCCGGTATCGGGGTGCTTCGTCAGAAAAGCCTCCAAAAGGGCGTCGGCGGCATCCTCGTCCGTGCCGTAGCCAGCCATCGTGATCGTGATCCGATATTCGGCGTGGCCCAAATCCCGGTGCCAAGCCTCGTAGATGTCGTCCATTCCTTTGGTCACCGCCCTTTCCATTTGAAACCGTAGCGCCTCAGCCTCGCGACGAGGTTGTCAATCGACCGATGGTCGCTCGGCGTCCCGGATGCCGTGATGATGTTCTTGCCGTCCGGCACAAAGAATTGCGGGTGGCCTCTCTTGGTCTTGCCCACGCGCCATCCCTGCCTTTCGGCCTCGCGCATGATCTCCTTGAGTTCCTTCTTTGCGGATGCCACGGGTCAGACAGGATGATTCGCCAGTCGGTCGCATCGCGAGGTCAGCCGGTGCGCTGGTCGAGGAAGCCATCGAGCAGGGGCGCCCCCTCGGCCTCCGTGCCCGGCATCGGGTGCCTGCAGAGATCGAACGTGACCTTGATCGAGGAATTGCCGATAAAGACCGAAAGGCGCCTACCGGAATCGAACCGGTGTAAACGGCTTTGCAGGCCGCTGCGTAGCCACTCCGCCAAGGCGCCAGCGAGGGCTAAGCCTAGCGGCGAGCGTGACTACGGGCCGTCATATCCGGGGTGGCCGAGCCTGCGATCGAAGGTACGGTCAGCGCGAGAGGACGGTGACGGTCAGGGCTACCCAGGCGACGGTGAATCCCGCCAACACGGTCGTGTTCAACCCTCGATAGAGGATCGAGCCCTTTTGCAGCTCGGGACGAAAGGCCAACACCCCCAGGCCGAGGGGCGCCAGATAGGCGCCGATTACGAGGAGGATCCCGACCCAGGTCGGGACCGAGGCCACCGCGGCCCCGACCGCGACGAGGATCGTGCCCTGCGTCAGCAGATCGAGATGGGTCTGCCGGATACGGCCGAGCTGACGGACGCCGAGCCGTCTGAGCGCCTCGGGCCTCTCGACCATCGCGATCATGGCCCAGCCGGAGAGGACGCCGGCCGCCAACTCGCAGATTCCCAGCTTGACGAGAAGAGCCCGTCTCTGCCGTCCCCCCACCTCCCGGACCGAGCGCCGCAAGGCGCGCACCGCCGGCGCGATCCTCGAGGCCGCCGAGCGTCTCTTCCTCGGTCGCGGCTACACCGCCACCACCATGGAGGACCTCTCCGAGGCGGCCGACGTCGCGGTTGGCTCGATATACGCCCACTTCGGCGGCAAGGAGGGCGTCTACTCGGCCCTGGTCGATCGCGCTCTAGCGCTGGACCAGCGCTACGGCGAGGAGGGATTGGCCGTCGTCGGCAGCAGCCCATTGGAACAGCTGGTGGGAATGGCCGAGGGTTACCTACGCTTCGCCCGCGAGCACCCCGCCTACTTTCGCCTCTTCCGCTTCCCTCCACCGGATCGCCCCAGCGCCGCGGAAGCTGCCGGCCCTGCCGCCCGGATCGCCGAGCGGATCAGCGCCGAAGTCGCCCGCATGGCCGGCCTTCTCCGCGAGGCTGCCGAGGAAGGGGTCATCCGCTCGGTCGACCCCGAGCCGATGGCGCGGTTCATGTGGGCGGCCTGGGACGGGGTCATCGCGGCGCACCTGGGGCCGGCCAACATGGACATCTCCGACGCCGAGTTCGAGCAGATGCTCAACCAGACCCGAGAGTCGCTGATCCGCGGCCTCCTGCCAACGTCTTGACCATCGCACCAGCGCGGAGGGGTTCGACCCTCGACCTTCCCCCGAACGGGGTCGGCGCCGATCGAGCCCGCGCGGGTAGGCCGTCCTCCGCCGCGGGCGACCCTATTGTGGCCGGCCCTTGTACGAGGCTTCTCAGCACCTGACCGGCGATCGGGCACGCGCCCGATCGCTTCCGGATTGGCCCGATGCACGACCCCTCCGTTCGTGGCAGGAGGAGGCGACCGAGGCCGTGCGGGCGCACTCGGCCACCAGCTTCCTGGCCTCGGCTACGCCGGCGGCCGGCAAGACCACCTTCGGCCTGCACATCGCCCACCGGATGCTCAGCGCCGGGTTCGTCTCGCGCGTCGTCGTGGCCGGCCCGACGACTCACATCTGCCGCCAGTGGGCCGCCGACGCGGACCGCTACGGCATCGACCTCGAGCCGAACGGGCCAAACTCGGACGGGCCGGAGTCGGCCGACTTCCACGGCGTCGCCGTCACCTACCAGACGATCGCGGCCGGGCCGGATATGCACCGGCTGGCGGCCGGGCGCCGGCCGACCCTGTTGATCGCCGACGAGCCGCACCACATGGGCGATCAGGCCGCCTGGGGCCTGAGTACCCGCAGGGCCTTCGACGGCGCCCGCTTCCGGCTGCTTCTCTCGGGCACGCCCTTCCGCTCCGACAACTCGGCCATTCCCTGGGTCACCTACGACGAGGACGGCCTCAGCCAGGCCGACTACGCCTACGGCTATCCCCAGGCGTTGGTCGACCGGGTATGCCGCCCGATCGCCTTCCTGCCCTACGACGGCGAGATGGAGTGGCTCTCGGACGGTCGGCTGCGCAGCGCCGACTTCGACCTTGTCCTGCCGGCGGCGGAGGCGGCCCGGCGCCTGCGGACGGCGCTCAGCCCGGAAGGCGAGTGGATGGACGAGGTGCTGCGCGACGGCGATGCCAGGCTGAGCGAGGTGCGCGGCGACGGACACCCTGACGCGGGCGGCCTGGTCATCGCCTCCGACCAGGATCACGCGCGGGCGATTGCGGCGCGGCTCGGGTCGGTCTCGGGGGAGCGTCCCGAGCTGGTGATGAGCGATGAGCCCGGTGCGAGCCGGCGCCTTGCCGACTTCGCCTCCTCCGATCGACGCTGGCTGGTCTCGGTCCTGATGGTCTCCGAGGGCGTCGACATCCCCCGCCTGCGGGTCGGCGTCTATGCGACGGCGGCCCGGACCGAGCTCTTCTTCCGCCAGGTGGTAGGTCGCTTCATCCGGTCCACCCCGCGGCCGCGACGCCAGATGAGCTACCTGCTGATGCCGGCCGACCCGCGCCTGAAGGCACTCGCCCACGAGATCGAGCTGGAGCGCCGTCACGCGCTCGACCTCTCACCGGACACCGAGGAAGAGGGCGAGATCGACGACGCCGACCCGGAGCGGCCCGAGGCGGGTGGCGGCTTTGCCCCCCTGAGCTCCGGCGACGCCGAGCTGGACGAGGCGATCATGAGCGAGACCACGCTTCAGCTCTTCCCGACCGATGAGCCTGAGCCCGGAGCGAAGAGGGAGACCGCCCGCGCCAGGCCCAAAGCCGCGCCGGAGGACCCTGAACCCGAGCGGGAGTCGGCCTACGCGACTCGAGAGCGGCTGCGCGGCGAGCGCAGGCGCCTGGTCGCCGACGTCGCCCGTCGCACCAGCAAGTCGCACCGGGAGGTCCAGGCCCGCGTCAATCGCGACACCCGGACGCGCTCGGTCGCCAGTGCAACCATCGAGCAGCTCGAGCGCGGCAATGCGATGCTGCGCCGCGAGCTGTGGCGGTGAGATCCGCCCTCACATGCTCGGGGCCTCGACCGCCTGCCCCTGGCGCTCGACAGCCCCGATCTCATATCAGCGGTAGTCCGGGTTCGGAAAGTCGGTGCGGCAGCCGGCGTCCCAGGCGGTGCGCTGGTTGCCGTGGGCGGGAATGCCGCCGGCGTCCTTCAGCATCCGCGCCAGGTGCAGCATGTTCCAGGCGGCGAAGGTGGTGTTGCGGTTGGTGAAGTCGTTCTCCGGCCCGCCCGAGCCCTCGTCGAGATAGGACGGCCCGGGGCCCGCCTCGCCGATCCAGCCAGCGTCGGCCTGAGGCGGGATCGCGTAGCCGAGGTGCTGCAGCGAGTAGAGGACGTTCATCGCGCAGTGCTTGACCCCGTCCTCGTTGCCGGTCACCAGGCAGCCGCCGACGCGTCCGTAGTAGGCGTACTGGCCGGCGTCGTTGAGCAGGTGCGAGCAGCCGTACAACCGCTCGATCACCCGCTTCGTGGTGGAGGCATTGTCACCCAACCAGATCGGTCCCGCGACGACCAGGATGTCGGCGGGCAGGACCTTGGCC
>DAIRWC010000032.1:0-11096 GCA_036802505.1 Solirubrobacterales bacterium | reverse complement strand
CTCCTGACCACCACCGGGCGCAAGTCCGGCGAGCCCCGCACCACCCCGTTGATCTACGCGCCGCACGGCGACGCCTACACGATCGTCGCCTCCAAAGGCGGCTCCGACGCGCCGCCGGCCTGGTACCTGAACCTCACCGAGAATCCCGACGTCGAGGTCCAGGTTCTGGGCGATCGTTTCAAGGCACACGCCCGCACGGCAAGTGCGGAGGAGAAGCCGGAGATCTGGAAGGCGATGGTCTCCGAGTGGCCCGACTACGACGTCTACCAGCAGAGCACCGAGCGCGAGATCCCGGTCGTGGTGCTGGAGCGCGCGTAGCGAAATATCGCTACGCAGCGCCGTCAGCTTTCAGCCCCGGCTACT
Source organism: Solirubrobacterales bacterium (assembly GCA_036802505.1). Classification (GTDB taxonomy): domain Bacteria; phylum Actinomycetota; class Thermoleophilia; order Solirubrobacterales; family 70-9; genus VRUE01. Next base: position 10,733 of record DAIRWC010000032.1, on the reverse strand, counting down.
GGCCGAACGGCCTCCGGTCGAGCTGCGCGAGGACGTTTTCGATTCCCCGGAGCGGGCCTTTTCCTTGTTCACGGCGCGGGCCGCGATCTCCTCCGCGCGCCTCTCCTCCTTGTTCGCCGGGGGAACGCGATGCCGCCAGCCCGGACGCCTCTCCGCCAAGCGGCGGTTGGTCTTCTCACCCAAGCGGGAATCGGGCCTAGCGCCGATGAAAGCCGCCGGGATCCGGGCTGGCGATCGCTGCCCACAAATACCCCAGATCTGTAAGGGCAAACCGCCACCAAACGAACAGTTTGAATCATCCATATGATACGAATTTCTAAGAATTTTTTCCATACACTCGTGCAAAGGAGAGACGTCGTGGACGGTCAGAGAAGTAAGCCGGAAAGCAATGCGGGAGAGAACCCTTCATCGACTGAGGCGGCGCCGGTCTTCGACGTCGCGGCGGGCGGCGACGTCGCGGCCCTGAACGCGACGATCGCTGCCTTCTACGGGACCTGCGGCAGTGTCTTCAAGCAGAAATTCAACTTCTCCGAAGGCTGGGCCGAAGTCGATTTCCAGGTGACGCCCACGGTGACGCTCGAGGCGACCGAGATCGTGCTCGCCCACGCTCGCGAGTTTGCCGAGGCGAACGTTGAGGCGGCAGCGGTGGAGCAGGCAATCAACGAGCTGACCGCAAGCGCGCTCACCGCCACCTGCTCCTCCGTCAAGTGCGAATTCGAGATCGAGGGAAACAAGGAAACGGTTACGGCCTCGGTCACCTGCAGCGCCAGCGTCGAAATCGAACCTAACCCCGGAGAAGCCAACTACCTCTTCCACCTGGTGCTCTCCAACCCGGTGATCACGGTCCCGAACGACCCGGGCCTCTCCAAACTCCTCACCAACGTGGTCGGCCCACTGCTCGTCAAATACCTGAACGAACACGTCCTCGACCACATCAAGATCCCGACGATCTCGCTGCTCGGCGTCGACTTCGCGATGCCGGCGATCAGCGAGGAGTCGACGGGCGGCGACGACTTCTTGCTCGGGTACACCGGCCTCAACCCGGTCGTTCCCCCCGCCTCCGGAACCAGCTGGCCGACCGGGACGCTGTTCGCCGGCGTCGACGCCGGCGTCCTCAACGCTGTCGCCCTCAACGAGCTTCCCCACCCCAGCGGGCAGGGCGGCATCGACGACCCGATCAACCTCAGCTGGGACTACATGGTGAGCTTCTCTCCAAGCTTCGACCTGAGCCCCGGCGCGGGGAAGGCGATCAGCGCCACGCTCGGGGTCGGCGGCGGCGCCGGAGTGACCTGGCACACCCCCAACGGCCTGCCCAACATCTCCTTCGGGGCCTCATTCTCGGGATCGATCGAGGTCACCGTCGGTCTCGAAGCGAGGCAGTCCGGGGGCAACGAGGAAATCTTCCTGGTGATCGAAGACATCACCAACCTCAACGTCGAAATCAGCATCGACGGGCTGCCCGGCCCCCTGCAGTCCCTGCTGAAGATCATCATCGACGCGATCCTGGCGCCAGTCGTCGCGGCCATCTCGGTAGCGCTGCATGGTTACGCGATCCACGTGACGACGCTGAAGCCGATCCCGCTCAGCTTCGCCGACCTGCCCGCCTACCAGCTCGTGCTCGAGAACCTGCAGCTCTCCCAGATCGCCGGCCCGGGTGGCGTCCCCCTCGCCACCGTGACCGCCCTCGCCGCGTTCCAGCAGGTGCCGACCCCGTCCCTCAGCACCTCCTACAGCTGGAGCCTCCGCCCCTCGAATCCAGCTGCGACTTGAGCGCAAAGGGGGAGACCGACCCCGCCGCCCTGGTCGCGCGGTTCAGGCCCGTCTACCGCCTGCACTCCGAGGAGATGTGGTACCCGTGCCACGCTGAGGACCAGCTGCGCTGCGCGGACCTCGTCTCGACCGCGGATGGGTCGGTCGTCATCCCCGCGCTCGGCGAAGGCACTGGCTCGCCCGCCGACCAGTTGCTATGCACGTCACAGGGGCTGCTGGAACTGGCGGCGCGCGGCATCTCCCTCGACCAGCAGACCGTCGAGGCCCTGCGCTGGACGCCGACCTCCTCGCCGCGCTACGGCGCGCTGACGCCAACCAGCGCCTTCGTCCTGCGGCGGGCCGACTCCCGCTTCATGCCGCCCTACGGCTGGATCGACAGCGTCAATTACGCACCCCAGCAAGGGACCTGGTTCCATCGCGGGGCGCCGAACAACCCGCTGACCTGGCTCGGCGACGACGCCTCCACCTATGCGGAGAGAGTCCTCTCGCCGCCCGCGGGAACCTCGCGCGGAGCCTGGCAGGAGCCGACGACGGGGGCCTGGGTGCAGCCCCACACGGTCGCCGGAGTCGAACACGTCGACGTGATCTACACGGCGATGCTGGCCTGGAACGGCAGCATCAGCCTGCTCGCCGGCCAGGCCGAGCACCCCAACGACGTCGAGACGACGGTGGTGCGCCTGGCGGCCTCCGACCTGGAACACCCGGTCCGCTACATGTTCCAGCAGCACGGCGGCTTTGCCTGGTACGAGCCGGCGGAGGTCGAGCTCGAAGGGGAGCGGCTCGTCGTCTACCTGGCTCGGCAGAGCCATGAGTGCTACCCCCACCCGAGCCGGGCGACGCGCCTCTTCGGCCTCGCCGACGATGTCTGCGACAGGGGCGGCGTCAGCTGGGACGCCCCCGTGGAGTACATGGACCGGCCGCAGGGAGTCGACGCGGCGGGCGTCGACACCGATGCCCTGCGCGCCTCCGTCCTCCCAGACGACCCCGCCGCCGTCGTCCTCGTCCCGCTGGAGGAACCGGGAGCCCTGTGGCAGTACGTGCATTTCCGGTTCCTCAGCCGTAGACCGGAAGGGACGCGGCTCGCCGACGAGGACTTCCTCTTCCAGCCCCTCCCTCTCGCCACCACCAAGTGGTGGCCACCCGAGGGACCGGCGGGAACGTCTCCGCCGCTCTCCGAAAAAGCCGCCGAACCGAGCGCGCCGGGAGTGCCACCCGCCTTCTTCGACGACGTCGCGCCGTACCTCGGGCCCGACCCGCTGCCGGGGCCGAGCGAGCAAGCGGGCCGGCGAGAGCGCCCCGAACCCGCCGCCGCTGAGGAGCGTTCGGCGGCGGAGCCGGCGGTCGCCGAAACCGTGCCCGGCAGCGAGATCGGCGGCGCCACGGGAGCCCTGGCGCCGGACGCGCCCTTCGTCGACTGGCGCGGGCCGATCGGGACGTACCTGCTGAGCTCGATCGACTCCCACATGGCCGGCTGGATCGCCGAACTGCCGGACCCGCTGGACCTGACCAACGTGGCGCTGGGCGAACTGACGATCGAAACGCTTGCGGTCAGTGGCTTTCGCACCTTCGTGATCGCATCGGTGGTGCCGGGCACGGCGACGGCGCTGCGGCTGCACGGCTCGGCGCCGGAGATCTCGGCCGCCGGCACGATCTCCTACCAGGCTCTCCACAAGGTGCCGCTGACGGCGACGATCGGCAGCGTCACCGTCGACGCCAGTGCGCAGATGATCACCCCGGTGGCGAGGCCCGGCACCGGTCCGGAGCAATGGTATGTCCCCTACGTGGGTCCGCTGCCCTACTCATACGCGACGAAGCCGTTCGCGACGACCGCCGCGATCTGCAACGCCACGATCGCCACCCTCGCACTCGAATACGGAGCGATCGACGTCGACGTCGGCAGTAGCTGGGAGGACACAATCATCGACGCCCTGCTCGGACTGTTCAAGCAGGCACTCGAGAACGATCTCTCGACCGCCCTGCAGGAGTCAGTCAACGAGCAGTTGCGTGCGGTTTTCAGCGGCACGCGCAGAGTCGGATAGCACGGCCCAGAACATGGGCTTGAGGGCGATACCGCTACGCGGATTCGAACCCCAGCTTCCGGACTGAGAACTGGCTCTAGCAAGCCGTTTGCGGCCGATCTGGCTCTACTGAGTCCGAGGAGCTCGATCCTGTTCTGCTGAGTTCGGTGGAGTCGGGGACAAATTCGGGACAAAGTTTGGGAGGCCGCCCCCGGGCGTCGTATCCTCAGAGAGATGGACCCCCAGCTTGACGATCGACTTGCCAGCGCCACGCTGTCAGAGGTGGAGCGCAATACCGTGCGGCATTTTGTCGCCTTAATGGACGATGCGATCGGGGATGATCTGCGTGGTCTTTGGCTCTATGGCTCCCGCGCGCGCGGGGAGGCCCCTCGCGAGGACTCCGATGTCGATCTCCTGGTCATCGCAAACGGAGACCGCGAACGCCAGCGGCGCCTAGCAATGGATCTGAGCGAAGCCGCAGCGCTGGCAGAGGAAGAGAGCCCATTCACCTACTCGGTCCATGTCCACGACGAGGAGTGGCTGCGAGGCCGTCGGAAGGTCCAATCGTTCTTTATCGGTGAGGTAGACCGTGACAAAATCGTGCTCGCCGGGGGTGCCCTTCCATGAGCCCTCGCTCCGAGGAGTTCATGGAGCAGGCCCGAGACCGCCTCGCAGACGCGCAAACCATCCTCAAGACGGCCCATCCCGCGGTGGTTGTCAGCGCCGCCTACTACGGAATGCTCTACGCCGCTCGAGCCGCTCTATCTGAGCGCGGCGAGTATGCAAAGACCCACAGCGGGACTTGGACGCTGTTCAGTCAGATATTCGTCGCGCCGGGGGACTTCGACCAAAGCCTCAGCGCCCTGGCACGACGCGCCAAAGACGCCCGTGAGCAAGGCGACTACGAGGCCGCTCCCCCATCTGTCGAGGAGGCAGCCGAATATGTCGACGGCGCCGCGGAGTTCATCGCCGCAATCGAGCAACTGTTCAGATGAGCCGCAACGCGGTGGCGCGACCTGGCAATCTGCGCGATGGCACACCATAAGCGCCGACGTCCTAAGCAACGCCGCAGCGGCTGTCTCCTCTGCAAGCCTCAGAAGCTGACCGCAAATGCAAAGGCCGAGCGCCGGAGGAATCGCCGAGACTGGGTCCGCCACGAGAACGCTGCTTGGTAGCGGGCCGCGTTGAAAGTACCGCTACGGGGATTCGAACCCCGGTTTCCGGACTGAGAAAAGCCTGAGTACTTTGCGGCCCTTTGCGGCTGTTTGGCGATTTCGCAGTCTGATCGGAAAAGGCGGCGACAAGACGGCGATTCGGCAACGATCTTTTGCGGCTGTTTGCGGCTGTCAAAGGACGTCCTGTTGCCTTTTTGTTACCGAGCGGCGGCATGCTGTTACCGAGGGGTGGCGCTGGATCCAGCTCGTCCGTGTGAGGAGCAAGAGACCACCCGCCAGGGCAACGCCCTGCGCGAAAGGAGAGACGATGACCCAGCTAGCGAAGACCTCCACCCCCGGCATCTACCGCGCCCACGGAAACAGGTGCGACGGCAAGGGCCGTTGCGACTGCCCCTACCAGATCATCTGGCGCCACCGTGGGCGACAACACAAGGAAACCTGCCGCACCTTCAACGAAGCGCGCGAGAAGAAGGCGCTCCGCGACTCGGTCGACAGCAAACCGGTCGAGCGAACCAGCTTCGGAGACTACTTCGCGAACTGGATCGAGACCTACGCCGGACGCACCCAGCGCGGCTTCTCGGAGACCACCCGCCCGGAGTACCGGCGCACGATCGAGAACTTCGCGATTCCGCGCTGGAAGACCCTGAAGCTCAGCGAGATCGAGCCCAGAGACGTCCGCGAACTCCTCATGGCGATGCGGAGCGAAGGCAAGAGCACGTCGATGATCAGGAAAACGAGGGCGTCGCTTTCAACCCTCTTCGCCACCGCACTCGAGGGCGGGCAGATCAGCACGAACCCGATCCGCGGCGTCCGCATCCCGGCGCCTCTGGTCGAGGAGACACCCACCGAGGAGCGGGCAAAGGCCCTGACCAGGACCGAGCTGGCGACCCTGCTCTCCGCAATCCCCGAGGACTGGCATCTCTTCTTCGAGTTCATGGTGCACACCGGGATGAGGATCTCCGAGGTGATCGGCCTGAACTGGGAGCACCTCGAGCTCGAGGACAACCCACGGGTGAAGGTCCGCGAGCAGGTCTACCGGGGCGAGCGCAAGAAGCTGAAGAGCGGCGCCGGTCGGCGGGATATCCCGCTGGCGCCGGGGATGACGGCGCGACTGGCGGTTCATCGCGAGGCGACCTATGCCGGTCCGACGGAACCGGTGTTTCCCTCCAAGGTGGGGACGGAGCTGATTCGCGGCAAGGTCGCCGAAAATGTGCTCAACCCGGCGCGGGATCTCGTGCAGCAGCCGTGGGTGAGCTTCCATACCTTCCGCCACACCTGCGCGGCGCTGCTCTTCGCCAACGGCAAGAACATCAAGCAGATCCAGACCTGGCTCGGCCACGCCGACCCAGCCTTCACTCTCCGCACCTACATCCACCTCTTGGACGACGGAGTCGGTAGCGCCGACTTCCTCGACGACGCGATCGAAGTCGGTCGCGGGCCGTGGTCGACGGAGGCCAAGAGGGCCTGAAACGCTTCGGGCTGCCCGCCCGGCCTCGGTCGTCGGGCGGGTTGCCCGCCAAACCAGAACTTCGAACTCGTAGCCTCAAACTGACTCGCCGGTAGGTACAAATCGTGCGAAAAGCGCACCATACGAAAGCGGTTTACCCGCTAGCGAAAACTACCCGTCAGCTGTGGCCGCCGTTCGCGTGGATAGGCTTCATCTATTGGAGCGCTCAATGATCGGCGACCCCGGGTGCGGGACCGTGGTAGCCGTCTATCACGCGCGGTTGCATACCTACTCGGGCTGTTTTCCCGCGAAAAGTCAATGCTGACGTTCCTCCAACTCTCTGACATCCACTTCCGAGGCGGCGATCTCGTCGATCGCTACGGCAACCCGCTCGACTATGACTTCCGCGAGCGCCTCGTCGCCGACGCCCGTCGTGCGGTCACCGAGCTCGGTGGTGTCTCCGGCGTCCTCATCTGCGGCGACGTCGCCAACTCCGGCGTCGGCTCGGAGTTCGGCCAGGCCTCTGAATGGCTGCAGAACCTCTGCGCGGCGCTCGATGTCGACCCCTGGCTGGTCTGGGTGGTCCCCGGCAACCACGACCTCGATCGCGACCGGATCGGCGAGCCCCAGCTCAGCCACCGCGAGCGGCTTCGCGGCTGCGATCCCGATGACCTAGACAACACTTTCGAGCGCATCCTCGCCGACCCCGCCGACAGCGAGTCGCTGCTCGAGCCGCTCGAGAACTATCTGGAGTTCGCCACCGCCTTCAACTGCGCCTTCGGACCCGACCCCTTCTGGACCGAGCGCCTCGATCTCGATACTGAGAGATGCCTCGAGCTGCGCGGGCTCAACTCTTCGCTCATCTGCGGCAAGGGTGATCACCACACAGACAATCCGATGGTGATCGGCGACCGCCAGTCGACGGTTGCCATTGAAGACGACACCGTCCACTACACCCTCTGCCACCATCCCCACACCTGGCTCAGGGACGGTGACCACGTCGATGACCTCTTTGACCAGCGTGTCCACGTCCGTGTCACCGGTCACCTGCACAACCGCAGGCTGAGGCCATCCTCGCGCGGCATCCACCTCGAAGCGGGGGCGGTCTCGCCCGAACGCGATGCACAACGGCGCTTCACCGAGCCATGCATCCCCCGCTATGAGCTGATCTCGCTGAGGACTGTCGAGGTGGGCGAGGTTCTCTACCTAGACCTGGTCGTTCGGGGCCGGCTCTGGAGCGAAGAGGGCGGCTGGAGGGCCGACCTCGGGCCCGAGGGAACGTTTGCCCGCCGCTATCGCCTCGACCACGCCAACCCAGGAACGGCGATCGACCCCGACCTCGGGGCGACGGCCGCTGGAATCTCACGCCCACTGCTGGAGTTGCGCTACCGCCTGGCACGCCTGCAGCCCTATGATCGCAACCAATGCGCTCAGCGAATCGGTGCCCCCCTCGACGACATCCTCCGCCTGCCTGTGTGTCGGCGGGTAGGAGAGATCTTCAACTGGGCGGAGCTAAACGACCGCATTGCCGACCTCTGGGATGAGGTCATGGCCGTTGCGCAGATCCCCGACCCCCCTGCAAACCCGTTGCGAAGCTGATGTCAGACGAGTTCACCGACAGGGTTCGCGAGGCGACGGTCGACGATCGCCTGCTCGACATTCCGAAGCTGAAAGAGGCGGCAACGGCGGCGTCAACCAACCTCAATGGGGAGCGCGCCCTGGCCCTCGTGCTGGCGGCTCATCACCGGCCGCTTCTTCCCGGCGATGACGTCGAGCTTCGCCAGCGCCTCAACTCAAGCGATCCGGTAATCGAGGAGGGTGGCGAGCGCCAGCTCCTCGCGGTACTGGCCGACGAGGCCCTAATTCTCGCCTTCTCACGGGACAAGGCGGGTGTCGGGTTGATCCCCGGGCTGGGGGTGCGCTGCGCCGCCCACGCGGGTTGGCGCCCGGTCCACCCCGACCTCACCTCCAGCGCCGCCGCCTACCTCCTCAAGCGCGCGATCTTCCTCCGCAACCGCGTTCCCCTTGAGAGCAGACTAAGCAAAGACAAGCCGAAAAACGAGGAGGGCACCACCGCCCGGGCGGCGGAGGAGATCGAGGTTCTGCGGGGCTTTGTCCAGCACGATCGCCAGCGGTTCTGGGAGCGCGACCAGCTTGCCTGGTGGCTGCTCTCCGAGGCTCGCCCCGAGAGCCCGCTCGCGCTCGCCCTGGTCGACGCGCAGTGCCTTTGGTTCCTGCCGGAGCCGCCAGCGACGCGCGAGATGATCGCCGCCAAGCTCAGCCGCCCGAGTGCCACCGGGCCGCTTGGGCTCACGCCGGTCGAGATCGACCCGGCGATCACCGAGCTCTGCCCCGACCTCGGAGCCGATCTCGAGTTTCCTCCGGGCGAAAGAGACGTCCATGAGGTGCTGCGCCTCCTCGACCAAGTGATGCTCGCCCGTGCTTTTGCGGAGGCTAGGAGATGAGCGAGACCCCCGAGCAACCCGCCGAGGAGCCGGCCGTGACCCCCGAGGCCGAGCCGCCGCCGCAGCAGCCAGAGCCGGTCCCCGAGCCCAGCGATGATGCCCCCGTCGATGAGCTGCTCGCTGCCAGCCAGCAGGGCGAAGCCGGTTTTGCCCGCGGCGAGGCGCTCGGCTCGCCGGGGGCCAACCGCGTCGCCGCGCAATCGCGGGCGACCGTCGTCGTCTTACTAGGCAACGCCGGCAGCGGCAAGACGACGGTGCTCGCCGCCCTCTATGAGCGCTTTGGCCTCGGCCCGCTGAGCGGCCACTGGTTCCTTGGCTCGCGCACGCTGCACGGATTCGAGAAGCGCTGTCACCGCAGCCTGCACGGGGACGGGCCGGGGGGGGAGCTCGATGGCCACACCGCGCAGGACGCGCCGCCCTGGCTGCACCTACGAACCGCCCGCCAAGAGCTCCCCGGCCAGCCCTATGAGCTGCTGCTTGGTGACTTCTCCGGCGAGTTCCACAGCAAACCGATTGCCGACGGCAGCAGCCCGGCCGTCGATTTCAAGGCGCTGCGCCGCGCCGATCACATCTGCATCACCGTCGACGGCGGCTCGATGGCGCGGCCCGAGCGCCGCCAGGCCGAGAGCCGCTTCACGCTCGACCTCGCCGAGAACCTGCTCGCCGACCCCCAGGCCCTCGCCGACCCCTCGGCGATCAGCGTCGTGATCACCAAGTGGGATCTCGTCCATGAGCAGAGCGACGGGCGGCAGGCGATCGAAGAGCTCTTCGGCCAGCTGCGCGAGATCTTCGGCTCCCGGGAAGTGGGCTTCATCGAGACCGCCGCCCGCTCGAGCAGCGACGCCTTCCAAATCGGCTTCGGGGTCGGCGACCTCCTCTCCCGCTGGACCGACCGCCCCGCCCTGCAGATCACCCACCCGGCGCCCGGCGCAACGATGCCCACCGACAGCTTCAATGCCTTCATCGCCGCGACCGAGGGCCACCGGTCCCAGGCGGGCGAGGAGGCGCCGTGAACCTCGACCTGCTGATGGCCGGGACCTCTGAGTCCGGGAAGACGACCTTCCTCGCTGCGCTCTACGTGGTGATGGGCGACCGTGAAGGCCAAGAGGGACACCTGCGCCTTCGCGAGAAACCCGCCGACTACCAATACTTCTTTCGCATCACCCAGGACTGGCTGGACTTCAAAGAGCTCGATCACTCCAATATCGACGACCCTCGCCACACCGAGATGCCGCTTCTCTCTGCCGCCGGGGAGGAGTTCGACCTGCGCGTCCCTGACGTCATCGGCGAGAGCTTCGAGGCCGCCTGGAAGGGGACCCGCTGGCCCGAGAAGCTCGCTGAGATCGCTGACAGCTCCAACGGCCTGCTGCTCTTCGCCCACGGTGGCAAAATGGTTCCTCCCCTTAGGCTGACCCCCGGCGAATCCGGGCAGGATCCCAGCGCCACCTCGAACGCCGAGGAGGACGATTGGGATCCGGAGAGGGCGCCGACCCAGACCAAGCTCGCCGACCTGCTCGAGGGGGTCGACGAGCACGCCCCCGACCTGCCGACCGCGGTTGTGATCTCCGCCTGGGATGAAGTCCTCCGTGAGCAGGAGACCTCGCCCGAGGCCTGGCTGCAGGTCAACCTGCCGCTGCTCTGGCAGATGCTCGAGGGCCGCCGCGACTCCCGGCCCTACGCGGTCTTCGGAATCAGTGCTCAAGGCGGCGACGTCACCGACCCCGAGACGCGTGAGAGACTTGCGCGCGTGAAACCTACTCACAAGCGGATCATCGTCCAGCGGGGGGAGGAAAAGGACTCCGACATCGGCGCCCCGATCAGCTGGCTGCTCGATCAGTCCCAGTGAGCGCTGCGCCTC
>DAIRWC010000031.1:6176-11146 GCA_036802505.1 Solirubrobacterales bacterium | reverse complement strand
AAGACGTAGAGGACCATCACGGCGCCGGCGTAGACGACCACCTGCGCGGCGGCGACGAAGGCCGAGCTGAGCAGCAGGAAGAGCACGGCGAGCGAGAAGAGATGGATGATCAGCGCCAGCACGCTGTAGAAGGGGTTGCGCATGGCGACGACACCGATCGCCCCGCCGAGGGCGCCGATCGCGGCGATGAAGAACAGCACGGCTTCCACTTACTCGCCCTCGGCTTTCAGCGGCGTGCGCTCGAGCGGCTCGGCGAGCAGCATCTCCTTGGTGAAGATCAGGTTTTCGCGGTCGTAGTCGGCCATCTCGTAGTCGTGGCCCATCGTGATCGCGTCGAAGGGGCAGGCGATCTCGCAGTAGCCGCAGAAGATGCAGCGCGAGAGGTTGATCTCGTAGACGGCGGCGTAGCGCTCGCCTGCCGAGACGCGCTCGCCGGGGATGTTCTCGGCGGCGACGACGCGGATGCAGTCGGCGGGGCAGGCGGCGGCGCAGAGCGAGCAGCCGACGCACTTCTCCAGGCCCGTGTCCTCGAACTTGTGGAGTTTGTGGCGGCCGCGGAAGCGCGGGTAGACCGGCGTCTTCTCCTCTGGGTACTGGATCGTCAGCGGTCCCTCGATCAGCCGTGCCATCGTCGTCTTCAGCCCCCGCAGCGTCTCGCCGAAGGCCCGGTAGGCGCCGCCGACCCCGCCCGGCTCCGGTCCGCGCTGGACCTCGACCACGTCCTGGTCCTTCAGGTAGGGGAAATCAGCCATGCGACTTCCTCCCGCGGGGCGCGTTACTTACGCATACCGTCACTAAGTCGCCCCGCGACCTCACGTGACCACCACCAGCACCGCGGTGACGAGGACGTTCAGCGTCGCGAGCGGCAGCAGCACCTTCCAGCCGAAGCTCATCAACTGGTCGTAGCGAAGCCGCGGCAGCGTCGCCCGCACCCAGATGAAGACGAAGACGAGGGCGAAGATCTTCAGCAGCATCCAGATCGGATCGAGGAAGCCGGGCCCCGGGCCCATCCAGCCGCCGAGGAACATCGCGGCTGCAACCCCGCAGACGACGATGATCTCGATGTACTCGACCATCAGGAAGCTGCCGAAGCGCATCCCGCCGTACTCGGTCATGAAGCCCTGCACGAGTTCGGCATCGGCCTCGGGCATGTCGAACGGGGTCCGGTTGGTCTCGGCGAAGCCGGCCAGCATGAAGATCAGGAAGCCGACGCACTGGGGGATTACGAACCAGATCGTCCCCTGCGCTTCGACGATGTCGACCAGCGAGAGCGAGCCGCCCATCATGATCACGCCGAGCAGCGCCAGGCCCATCGAGACCTCGTAGGAGATCAGCTGGGCGGCGCCCCGCATCGCCCCGAGCAGGCTGTACTTCGAGCCGGAGGACCAGCCGCCGAGGAGCAGGCCGTAGAAGCTGATCGAGCCGACGGCGAAGAAGTAAAGGATCCCGATCGGGACGTCGATCCCGTAGAGCCCGACCCCGTCCTGGACGTTGCCCCAGGGGATGATCGCCAGCGCCATCACACCGGAGAGGACCGGCAGCAACGGCCCGAGCACGTAGAGCATCGGGATCGCGTTGGCCGGCCGGAAGCCCTGCTTGCTGATCAGTTTGAAGAGGTCCGCGAGTGGCTGCAGCAGGCCGAAGGGGCCGACCCGGTTGGGCCCGTAGCGGTGCTGGAAGCGGCCGATCAGCTTGCGCTCCACGACGGTCATGATCGGCACGATCCCGAAGATAACGGCGAAGATCACCAGCGACTTGACGACCATGATCCAGGTCGCTTCGACGAACTGGGTGTCGGCGAGCGGGATCACGCAAGCTCCTTCGTAAGCTCTACCTCAACCGGTCCACCGTTGAGCAGCTGATTCGCGTTCTCCTCGCTCGTTCCCTCGATCAGGAAGCAGACGCCGCTGCTCACCCGCTCGCGAATCACGACCTCGGCACCGACGCTGGCCCCGTTCTGTGCCACACGGACCTTGTCGCCACTCTTTAGCCCACGCTGCTCCGCGTCGGCTGGCGATATCTCGACCCGCTGCCGAGGCTGGAGGAACTTCAGCGGAGGGTTCAATTCGGTGATCGGGCCTGCCCATAGATCGCGGTAGGTCCCGAGGGCAAGTGCGCCCTCGCGGGACGCGGGGGATGACTCCCCAGGAACTCCTCGCGAATGCGAGCCTGGGGAGTCAGCCCCCGTGGCCCGCGCGAGGCTTGACGCTGCCGGGCGATCCTGCCAGCGGACTCCCCGGCCTGCGATCTCGGCGTCCGTGATACCGGCGTAAAACGGAACAGCTTCGGTTAGAGCTGCGAAAGCTGAAGGTTGGGAGGTGACTTCGGTGTCGTGGCCTAGAGCTTGCGATAGCTCGGCGAGGACGCCCCAGTTGGGGCGGATGTCGCCGGGGCGGGAAGCGCTGGGGCGGACTCGCTGTAGGCGGCCGTCGGGGTGGGTGACCGTGCCGTCTTTCTCCGCGTGAGTCTCGAGCGGGAAGACGACGTCGGCCATCTTGGTCGTTGCGTTCTCGAAGGTGGAGAAGACGACGAGGTGGTCAGCGGCGGCGAGGGCTCGTTGCCAGGCTGCGGTGTCCGGGAAGTCGCGCAGGGGGTCGGCGCCGAAGAGGAGGAGGGTCTTGAGCTCGCCTGACTCGAGAGCGGCGCGGATCTCCTCCGTGCGCCTCCCCGCGAGTCCTGTGTTTTGCCCCTCTGAGGGGGTCAACATAGGACTCGTCAGTCCGGGGCCGGCGTCGGGGAGGCAGCCGGCCTCGCGCAGGCCGCGGGCGTTGGTCAGGTCGGGGATCTCGAGCAGGCCGCTGTCCTCTCTGCTTGCCAGATCCAGGGCGCTTGCCAGGTCGAGCAAGGCGGTCGTCGCGCCATCGCCCTCGCGGGCGATGCGCTCTCCCCAGAGGACCACGACCCGCTCGACGCCGCGCAGGACGTCGTTCTGGGCCAACTCAGAGAGAACTGAGGCCGCGTTGCCCGGTGCGTAGCGGATGACCGCCTCGGCGCCGCCGTCGAGGGTCGTCGGCCGGTCGGTCGCGACGACCAGCTTGGCGCCGTTGCGGCGCATCGCCTTGCGGATTCGCAGGTCGAGGATCGGCGAGCTGTGCAGGGGGTCGGAGCCGACGAGCAGGATCGCGTCGGCGTCGTCGATGTCACGGACCTTGGCCGAGATCTCGGGCCGGGCGAGGCGCAGAAGCGTGTCGCGGCTCGGGCCACGGGAAATGCGCGACTCGACGTGCGGCGAGCCGAGCGCCTCTCGCACGATCCGCTGGACCAGGTAGCCCTCCTCGTTGGAGGCGTCGCCGACGATCGCCGCGACTCCACTCGACGTATCCGACATTGACCCACCTCTGATGTGGTCAATCTCGGATGCGCCCGCCCGCAGCGCCGCTGCGGCCTTGGCGATCGCCTCGTCCCACTCGACGGGCCCGCCACGCAGCCGCGGCCCCCTGACACGCTCCTCGGCGGCGAACATCTCGAAGCCGTAGCGGCCGCGGTCGCAGAGCCAGCCGTCGTCGACGTCGGGGTTGTCGCGGGCGATCACCCGTTTCACCTGCTCGTCGCGCACGGTGAAGCTGACGTTGCACTGGCTCGGGCAGAGGGTGCAGACCGAGCCGGCCTGCTCGATGTCCCAGGGCCGGGCGCGGAAGCGGTAGGTGTAGCTGGTCAGCGCGCCGACCGGGCAGAGGTCGGTGATGTTGCCGTGGAAGGGGTCGACGTAGGGGCGGTCGTCGAAGGTGCCGACGAAGGTGCGGTCGCCGCGCTCCAGGAGCTGCAGCTGGGAGTCCTCGGAGACCTCCTGACTGAAGCGCACGCAGCGGTAGCAGAGGATGCAGCGCTCGCGGTCGATCGCGACCAGCGGCGAGAGCTCGACCGGCTTCTCGAAGTGGCGCTTCTGGTCGGTCATGCGGCTCTTGCCGGGGCCCCAGCCCTGCGTGATGTCCTGCAGCGGACACTCGCCGCCTTTGTCGCAGACGGGGCAGTCGAGCGGGTGGTTGACGAGCAGGAACTCGACCACGGCGCTCTGCGCGTGTTTGACCTGCTCGGTGCGGGTGTGGACGACCATCCCGTCGCGCACCGGGGTCGAGCAGGAGGTCTGCAGTTTCGGGATCCCCTCGATCTCGACCAGGCACATGCGGCAGGCGCCGACCGGGTCGCCGAGCTTCGGCTCGTAACAGAAGACCGGGATCTCGACGTCGCCCCGCTTGGCGGCGTCGTGCAGCATCTCGCCCTCGCTCGCGGCGACCTCGCGGCCGTCGATGACGATCGTCACCTCCCGGCTCACGTCGCCGCTCCCAGGGTCTCGGCCGGAGCCTGGACGACGGCGATTCTCTCGCCGGCTTCGTCCATCACCCGCTCGAACTCGGGCCGGAACTTCTTCACCATCGCGCTGACCGGCATCGCCATCGAGTCGCCGAGCACGCAGAGGCAGTGTCCGATGATGTTCTCCTGGACCGAGCTGATGATGTCGAGGTCCATCGGGGTCGCCTCGCCGCGCACCACCCGTTCGAGCATCTTCACCGTCCAGTTGGTGCCCTCGCGGCAGGGGGTGCACTTGCCGCAGGACTCGTGGTGGTAGAAGCGCGCGGTGCGCAGCGCCATGTGCGGGATCGAGACCGTGTCGTCGGCGACGATGATCGAGCCCGAGCCGAGCATCGAGCCGGCTTCGGCCATCGCCTCGAAGGAGTAGGGGAGGTCGAGTCCTTCCTCCGCCGTCAGGACCGGTGAGGAGGAGCCGCCCGGATAGATGGCCTTGACCTCGCGACCCTCGAGCGGACCGCCCGCCAGGTCGTAGATCAGCTCGCGCGTCGGGATCCCCAGTTCGACCTCGTAGTTGCCCGGGCGGCGCACGCCGCCGGAGACCGAGACGACCTTGGTCCCGGGCGACTGCTCGGTGCCGAAGCCCTTGAACCACTCGGCGCCGTGGGCGACGATCCGCGGCACGTTGGAGAGCGTCTCGACGTTGTTGATCAGCGTCGGCC
>DAIRWC010000031.1:278-6166 GCA_036802505.1 Solirubrobacterales bacterium | reverse complement strand
CCCGCCGTAGAGGCCCTGCACGGCGGGGAACGGGGGCTTCAGGCGTGGGTTGCCGCGCTTGCCCTCGAGCGCGTCGAGCAGTGCCGTCTCCTCGCCGCAGATGTAGGCGCCGGCGCCGCGGTGGACGATCAGCTCGAGGTCGCGGCGCGAGCCGCAGATGTCCTTGCCGAGATAGCCGGCCTCATACGCTTCGGCCACGGCGGCGTCGAGGATGTCGGCCTGGGCGTCGTACTCGCCGCGGATGAAGATGAAGGCGTGGCCGGCGTCGGCGGCGATCGCCGCGATCGCGATCCCCTCGATCAGCTGGTGGGGATTGCGCTGCATCAGCTCGCGGTCCTTGAAGGTGCCGGGCTCGGACTCGTCGGCGTTGCAGCAGAGGTACTTGGCCATCTCGCCGCGGGGCAGGAAGGAGGCCTTTTTGCCCATCGAGAAGCCGGCGCCGCCGCGACCGCGCAGGCCGGAGTCTTCGAGCTCCTTGAGGATCTCGTTGGCCTCCAGCTCGCGGTAGGCCTTCTCCAGGGTCGCGTAGCCGCCGTACCCCTTGTAGCCGTCGATCGTGCGCAGCGCCGGGTCCTCGGCGTGCTCGAGCAGGACGCGTGTCTCAGGCACGGGCGTCACCCGCCAGCGGCCGCTTCTCGAGTGCCTTGCCGGGCAGCACGTCCTCGCCGGCGAGGAGCTGGTCGATCGCGGCCCCCGCCTCGCTCGGGTCGAGCGGACCGAAGTAGCGCTCGTCGATCGAGGCCATCGGGGCGATGTCGCAGGCGCCGAGGCACTCGAACCCGGTGACGAACAACTCGTCCTCCCGTCCCGAGGCGGCGGCGCGGAAGGCGTCGAGCAGCTCATCGCCGCCGCGCATCCAGCAGCTGATGTTGGTGCAGACGGCGACTTTGTGGGAGCCGACCGGCTCGGTGTGGAGCAGGTCGTAGAAGCTCGCCACCGACTCCAGGTAGGCGGGCGTCACCTGCATCACCGCGGCCGCCTGGCGGATTCCCTCCGGAGTGCACCAGCCGTAGAGCCGTTGCACCGCCCAGAGCGCCGGGATCGATACGGAGTGCTTGTCCGGGTAGCGCCCGATCAGCGTCTCGATCCGCTCGCGCAGCTCGGCCGGGCAGTCGACTTCGTGCAGCTCTGGGATTGCCCCCGGGCTGCGCTCGGGGACGCGACCCTCGGTCACCGCGCGGTCGGTCGGGAGATTGGGGTTGACGATGCCGGGTCCGTCGACGGGGCTCACCGGTCCACCCCGCCGAGGATCGGGTCGAGCATGCCGAGGCTGGCGATCATGTCGGCGACGTAGCTGCCCACCGACATGTCCTTGAACGCCTGCAGGTTGACGAAGGACGCGTCGCGGATGTGGACCCGGGCCGGCTTCGAGGAGCCGTCGGCGAGGACGAAGCAGCGGAGCTCGCCGCGCGGCGACTCGATCGCGTAGTAGACCTCGCCGGCCTCGACCCGGTAGCCCTCGGTGACCAGCTTGAAGTGGTGGATCAGCGACTCCATCGAGGTCGAGAGCTCCGAGCGCGGGGGCAGGACGTACTTGCGGTCCTCGGCGATGAAGGGACCGTCGGGCAGGGCGTCGAGCGCCTGCTCGACGATCCGCACCGACTCGATCATCTCGGCGACGCGCACCCGGTAGCGGTCGTAGTTGTCGCCGACCGTGCCGACCGGGACCTTGAAGTCCATCTCGGGGTAGGCGAGGTAGTCGAAAGCCTTGCGCAGGTCCCAGGGCTCGCCGGCGGCGCGCAGCAGCGGCCCGGTCACGCCCAGCTCGAGGAGGCGCTCGCGGGAGACGATCCCGGTGCCCTTGGTGCGCGAGAGGAAGACCTCGTTGCGGTCGAGCAGGTCCTGGTACTGGCCGACCCGGACCGGCATGTCGGCGATGAAGCTGCGCAGCTTCGCCTCGAAGCCGAGCGGGATGTCCTCGATCACGCCGCCGACCTGGAAGTAGCGGGTGTGCATCCGCTGTCCGGTCGCCATCTCGAATAGATCGAGGATGCGGTCGCGCTCGCGGAAGCAGTACCAGAGCATCGAGACCGCCCCGAGGTCGAGCGCCGTCGTCCCCAGCCAGACGAGGTGGGAGTGGATCCGGTTGAGCTCGAGGAAGATCGTCCGCAGGTACTTGGCGCGGGGCGGGATCTCGAGCCCGACCAGGCGCTCGACCGCGCCGCAGTAAACCTCCATCTGGAAGAAGTAGGAGACGTAGTCCATCCGCTCGACGAACGGGATGACCTTCCAGTAGCTCTTGTCCTCGCAGGACTTTTCGATTCCGGTGTGGACGTAGCCGACCACTGGCTTGAGGTCGCGCACGATCTCGCCTTCGAGGTCGACGACGAGCCGCAGCACGCCGTGGGTGGCCGGGTGATGCGGCCCGATGTTGATCGTCATCACCTCGGTCTCGAGTTCGGGCGCTTGCGCTATCTCAGCCATAAGCCCGCTCGTTATAGGTGAACGTCACCGGCTCCCCACCCACTGGGAAATCTCTTCGCTGCGGCCAGCCCACGTAATCCTCCGGAAGCAAAATCCGAGTCATGTCCGGATGCCCTTTGAACACAATCCCAAAGAAGTCGTAGACCTCCCTCTCCTGAAACTCGGCCGTAGGGAACAACTCGACGCAGGAGTCGATCTGAGGGAGCTCATCCGTGGGTGGCGTGGGGGAGGGGGTGTCCGGACGGGCGCGGCGTCCTGTTTCTCGCCCTGCCTGCTCCGCGAGAGAGGCATCGCCGCCCGGCGAGAAACCCAGCACCCGGCCGGACACCCCCTCCCCCACGCCAGGACCCGCGGCTGAGGGGTCTCCGAGCATCGCTTTAACGCGCAACCGCTCGACGCGGTCGCGGTTGAGCAGCTCGTAGTGGACCGCGAAGCGCGGCTCGGCTGGGAGGTAGTCGGCGGCATGAAGGCTGGAGAGGAAGCGGTAGCCCTGGCCGGGCGCGTCGCGCAGCCAGGCGAGCACGGCGACGATCTGCGCCGGGTCGACGATGAGGGCCGGCTGGTCGCGGTCGAAGCTCGTGTCGAGCACCGCCCCGGGGTGGTCCTGCTCGATCTCGCCCCGGATCAGCTCGAGTCCGGGGGCGTCAGGCACGGATCAGCCCCCGTGCTTTCTCGTAGGCCTCAGCCGCCTCCGGGCTGGGCGCGCTGCGTGGCCCGCCGCGCGCCCACTCCTCGGTCCCGGTCGCGGCGTAGCGTTGGCGCCAGCCCTGGTCGGGGTTGCCCATGATCTTGCGCTGCAGCTTGGTGAAGCCATAGAGGACGGCCTCCGGCCGCGGCGGGCAGCCGGGGATGTGGAGGTCGATCGGCATGAACTTGTCGGCGCCCTGCACGACGGCGTAGTTGGAGAACATGCCGCCGCTGGAGGAGCAGGCGCCCATCGAGATCGCCCATTTCGGCTCCAGCATCTGGTCGTAGAGGCGGCGGACGACCGGCGCCATCTTGATCGAGACCCGGCCCGAGAGGATGATCAGGTCCGCCTGGCGCGGGGAGGCACGCAATGCCTCGGCACCGAACCGGGCAAGGTCGTAGCGAGGGCTGCCGACGATCGCTATCGGGGCCTCGATTGCGCAGCAGGCGAGGCCGAAGGTGAGCGGGAAACACGAGTTCGCCCGCCCCCAGTTGAGCAGCTTCTCGAAGTTGGTCATTACGACCTTTTCCTCGACGTAGCGCTCCAGCTCCTCGCCCTCCAGGTCGCCGCGCAGCATGTCGCGGGCGCGCAGCTGCCGGTCCCGCATCGTCTGACGCTCTACCTCCAATTCAGCGCACCCTTTCGCCAGACGTAGACGAAGGCGACCAGCAGCAGCACGACGAACGTAATCAGCTCGCCGAGGACGAAGACGCTGTCGGCATCCTTGAGGATGACCCCCAGCGGGTAGAGGAAGACGACCTCGATGTCGAAGAGGATGAAGAGCATTGCGACGAGGTAGAAGCTGACGCCGAAGCGCAGGTTGTGCGACGGCTCGACCGGGATTCCGGACTCGTAGGGCTCGCCCTGGCGTCGTGCCGCTTCGGTCTGATTACGCGAGGGCTTCGGCCCGATCACATGGTTGAGCATCACCAGGGCGCCGCCGACGCCGAGGCCGAGCAACGCGAAGACGAGTATCGGCAGGTAGCTCTTCAGCACGGCGAGACCCGTTATACAACCACATTGTGACAACTTGCTACATAGTGATTTTCCGCATCAGCAAGCCGAATCCCGACCCTTTCGGGCGGAAATAGGCCAATGATCGCCGTCCACCTCGTCGTCGGTTGTGCGCTGATCGCGCTCAACCTCGCCGCCTTCGCCGTCGGCGGTGTCGCCTGGCAGCGTTCCCGCCCTTCGATCCCCTTCTGGTACCTGCTGCGAGCGGCTCAGGTGTCGGTCTTCATCCAGGCGATGCTCGGCGGCCTGCTCGTCCTCACCAACCACAAGCCCGACGACAACCTGCACTACCTCTACGGGATCCTGCCCCTAGTCGTCTCCTTCCTCGCCGAGGGCGCCCGCGCCGGCGCCGCACAGCGTGAGCTCGGCGACGTCGACTTCGAATCGCTCCCCGCCGACCACCAGCAATCCCTGGCCCTGGCGATAGTCCGCCGCGAGATGGGCATCATGGCGGTCAGCTGCGGCGTGATCCTCTTCTTGGCGTTGAGAGCCGCCAGTACCAGCGGCGCGTTTTAGCTGGCGGAGATGCGGAAGGCGGGGTGATCGGGGGCGATGCGGCGCAGCTCCTCCTCCGGTGAGTCCGCGCCGACGCCGTCGAAGAAGGCGCCGACCTCCCATTTCCACTTCTTCAGGTAGGCACGCAGGAGGGTGGGCTTGTCGTCTTCGCCGACCTCGCTGGCGCTGAACTCCTCGCGGCGGCGTCCGAGCACGAGACGACCGCTGCCGCTCACCCGCAGGTTTTTCACCCACTGGGTGTGGCCGCGGGGTGCGACCAGATAACGCTTGCCCTCGTGGGTGAGCAGGTTGACCGGCGTCCGCCGCCACTCGCCGCTTTTGCGCCCTTTGACTTCGAGCACCCGCGACCCGGCGACGCTGATGCCGAGCTTGGTCAGCGCGGCGACGAGGCGGTTGAAGACGTTCTTGGTGAACCAACCCGGCTGCTGGAAGTGAGTCTCCATCGATCTCAGTCTTGCAAGGGGGGAGAGATTTCGTTGCTGTGGACTTGGTGGGATGGATGAGTACGGCGACATTGGATACCATATGGTCAATGGAGCGCACGCAGACGCTCGTTCAGCTCACGCAGACTTTGCTGCGCCGGCTTGACGAGCGCGCGGCGCGGGAGGGCCGTTCGCGCTCGTCCTTGATCCGCGATGCGATCGAGGACTACCTCTACGACGAGGAGGAAGCCGAGATCAGTCGTCAGATCGTCGAGGGCTACGAACGCATGCCTGTGACGGAGGAGGAGATGGCCGGCGTCGAGCGTGAAATGCGGGAAATGATCCGCGAAGAGCCATGGTGACCCGGGGGGACATCTGTTGGGCAAATCTTGCCGAGGAGCGGCGACGGCCGGTGCTCGTGCTCACGCGAGCTGAGGCGATCTCCGTCTTGCCGAGGATCACCGTCGCGTCGTTGACCAGAACCATTCGTGGACTGCCGACCGAGGTCCGCCTCGGTGAGGCCGACGGGATGCCGGCGGAGTGCGTGGTCAGTCTCGACAACATCAGCCAGGTGTATCGCTCTCTTCTG
This sequence comes from Solirubrobacterales bacterium, assembly GCA_036802505.1. Taxonomy (GTDB): domain Bacteria; phylum Actinomycetota; class Thermoleophilia; order Solirubrobacterales; family 70-9; genus VRUE01. The sequence goes on along the minus strand of DAIRWC010000031.1, from coordinate 513 downwards.
GATGAGCCGATGACCAGCCTCGCCGGTAAGCGCATGCACGAGGTCTGCCGAGCTCTCGCGATCGCCACCGGCTGCGACTGGCGCGCCTCGCGCGCATAGCGCCGGCAACGCCGGCGCCTACGAAAGGAATTACCACGATGAATCCTCGACCGAGCATCGTCCTCGTCCACGGCGCATGGGCTGACGGCTCATGCTGGAACGCCGTCATCGAGCGCCTGCAGGCTGGCGGCTATAC
>DAIRWC010000031.1:0-268 GCA_036802505.1 Solirubrobacterales bacterium | reverse complement strand
CCTACCTCAACGGCCGGTAGTCGCCTTCGTGGAAGACGAGCGGGTCGCCCTCGCTCGTCTCCAGGGCGGTCACCTCGCCGGTGACGATCACGTGATCGCCGCCGGCGATCACGTCACGCAGGTCGCAGGCGACGAACGCGAGGGCATCGTCGATCGCCGGGATGCCGTCGCGTCCGCTCCACTCGACGCCCTCCCACTTGTCCGCCACGGGGGCCTTGCTGGCGAAGGCGCGCGCGATCGTCTCTTGGCCGGCGTGCAGGACGCTGAT
>DAIRWC010000030.1:3424-11306 GCA_036802505.1 Solirubrobacterales bacterium | reverse complement strand
ACCCTGCCCTTCGGCTGCCGGATGGGCATCTGCCACACCTGCGTGGGCGAGCTCCGCTCCGGCAGGGTGCGGGACCTGCGCACCGGCGAGGTCCACGGCAGCGAGGGAGAGATGGTCCGAACTTGCGTGAACGCCCCCGAGGGGCCGATCGAGATCGCACTTTGAAAGCTGACGAAAGGCAACGATGACGACGACGACGATGGAGGTGGAGAGCCCGCTGTCCGGCCTCTCCCCCGAGCAGATAAACGCCCTGGGCAACGAGTTCGACGCGATCCGCGACCGGGTCCGCGCCGACCTCGGCGAGCGGGATCGCCGCTACATCGAGAGCATGATCGCGATGCACCGCCGGCTCGCGGTGATCTCGCGGGTGCTGCTGCTCGCCTCCCGCTACCGGCCGGCCAAGCTGGCGGGGACGGCGGCGCTCTCCGCGGCGAAGATCCTCGAGAACATGGAGATCGGCCACAACGTCCTGCACGGCCAGTGGGACTGGATGAACGACCCCCGCATCCACTCCTCGACCTGGGACTGGGACACCGCCTCGACTGCGGAGGCGTGGAAGCACTCGCACAACTACGTGCACCACACCTTCACCAACATCCGCGGCAAGGACAAGGACCTCGGCTACGAAATCATGCGGATCGACCCGCTGCAGAAGTGGCACCCCGTCTACCTCTTCCAGCCGCTCTACAACCTGCTGCTGATGGCGTTCTTCGAGTGGGGCGTCGCCGTGCACGACCTCGACTTCGACGCGATCCGCAGCGGTGAAAAGTCCAAGGCCCAGATCAAGCGGGAGCTGGGCGGGATTCGCGAAAAGGCGAAGAGCCAGATCGTCAAGGACTACATCGCCTGGCCATTGCTGAGCGGGCTGGCGATGGCCGCGCTCGACATCGCGCTCGAGGCGCGCGCCGGCAAGGGCCGCCGGGGACGTGGGCGGCGCCGGCGCGGGGGCATGGCGGGCGCGCTGCAGGGCGCCCTCGCCGGAGGGCGCCAGGCGTTCCGCTCGACCGCGACGGCGGACGCGACGGCGAACCTGGTCCGCAACGTCTGGTCCTACTCGATCATCTTCTGCGGCCACTTCCCCGACCAGACCTACACCTTCGGTCCCGAGGAAGTCGAGGACGAGAGCCCCGGCGGCTGGTACGTGCGCCAGCTGACCGGCGCCGCCAACATCGAGGGAGGGCCGCTCTTCCACGTCGCCAGCGGCAACCTCGGCTACCAGGTCGAGCACCACCTCTTCCCCGACCTGCCGAGCACCCGCTACGCCGAGATCGCACCGCAGGTCAAAGACATCTGCGAGCGCTACGGCCTGCCCTACAACAGCGGCCCGTTCCTGCAGCAGCTGGGGATGGTGCAGCGGACGATCCTGCGACTGGCGCTCCCCGGCGGCAAGCAACGGCCGAAGCCGGGCCCATACCGAGCGGCGGAGCCAGGCTCGGCCTAGACGAGCAGACCGGCCAGGAGCAGGACGACGCCGGCGGTTGCGGCGGCACCGCCGACGCCGAGCAGCCAGCGGCGGCGGGCGATGATCGAGACCGAGGCGAGGACGATGCCGACCTGGAGGCCGACCTCGGCCAGCTCGTAGAGGACATGCCGCCTGTTGGCGTCGTCGGTGTGCTGCTCGTGGCTCTGAATCTGAGCGCTGAGCCGGCGGTCGATCGGGGCGAGCTCCTCGGCCACGCGGGCCTCGTGCCGATCGGCCGCGATGGCCGCCTGGCGCTGCTGGGGACTGCCGGCGGCGAGGGTCCGCAGCAGCACCGAGTTGCCTCGGGCGATGTCGATCTTGACCCGGTTGCTCTCCAGCCGGGCGGAGGCATCGGCGCGGTGGGTCTCGCCGGTGATGACCTCCTTCACCGCCTCGTTGGAGAGGAACACGGCGACGGCGAGGAAGGCCGCCATCACGGCGACGACCATCGCCACGTTGCGCCCGTAGTGCGGGCCGAGGTGGCTTTCCTCGCCGCTCGCTACCTGGTGCCCCTGCTCGAAGCGCTCATATGATTTGTGGGCCTCCATCGGTGTGGCGCGAGCCGCGGATACTCGCACTAAAGCTGCCACCGGCGCATTTTCTCGACGGCGGCGCCGTTACTTGCAATGGTCTGCGCCGATGCCCGAACCGGTAAAGCACGACCGGCGCTACATGCCCGGCCTCGACGGGCTGCGCGCGATCGCCGTGATCGGGGTGATGCTGTACCACCTCAAATTCGGTTGGGCGGAAGGTGGGCTGCTGGGAGTGGGTGTGTTCTTCACCCTCAGCGGCTACCTGATCACCGACATCCTGCTCAACCAGGTGAACAAGGGCGGGATCAAGTTGAAGTCGTTCTGGCTGGCCCGCGCCCGCCGCCTGCTGCCGGCGCTCTTCCTGATGCTGATCCTGGTCACGGCGTGGGTGACGGTCGTCGGCCCGCACCAGCCCCCCGACTTCCGCGCCGCCGCGCTCAGCGCCGTCGCCTACGTCAACAACTGGTGGTTGATCTTTCACCACGTCTCCTACTTCGAACGCTTCGCCCCACCCTCGCCGCTGAACCACCTCTGGACGCTCTCGGTCGAGGAGCAGTTCTACATCCTCTGGCCGTTCCTGCTGATGGCGGGGCTGCGCTTCGTCCCCGAGCTGAAGAACACCACCGGGGTGCGGCCTCGCCTCGCCGCGGTCACCCTGATCGCGGCGCTCTGCTCGGGCATCCTGATGGCGGTCCTCTACCACCCCTCGCTCGACCCGTCGCGGGTCTACTACGGGACCGACACGCGGGCGCTCGAGCTGTTGATCGGCGCTGCGCTGGCGATGGTCTGGCCGAGCCGCCGCCTGCACGCACGGATCGCGCCGCGGGCGCGGTTGACGGTCGAGGCGGCCGGCGTCGCCGGCCTGGTCGTGATCGGCCTGATGTTCTGGCGCACGACCGAGTTCTCACCCTTTCTCTACCGCGGCGGCTTCGCCGTGCTCGGGTTGGGCTCGGTCCTCGCCGTCGCCTCGCTCGTCCACCCGGCGTCGCGGCTCGGTCCCGTAATCGGCTGTAGGCCGATGCGCTGGATCGGCGAACGCTCCTACGGCATCTACCTCTGGACCCTGCCGATCGTCGTCCTCAGCTCACCCCAGGCCGCGCACGGCCCCGACCTGCTTCGGGCGATTCTCCAGGTCGCCGCGATCCTCGCCGTCGCGGAGCTGTCCTGGCGCTACGTCGAGAACCCGATTCGCCACGGCGCCCTTGGCAGGTTGTGGGCGCAGTGGAGAGCGGGGGGACTGCGCCGCGAGCGGGTGGACCGGTGGGGCTGGGCCGGCCTGGCCGCCGGGGCGCTCGTCATCGCCGTCGCCGTCGCCGGCCTTGCGGGCGTCGGTGTGTCGAGCGACTCGAACGCGATCGGCGCCGAACCGGTCGCCAAGACCGTCACCGTGAAGAACGCGCGGCGGGAACCGCTGGCGACCTCCTGCAAAGCCGTCGTCCACATCGGCGACTCGACCTCGGAGGGGCTCGTCTCCGACAACTACCTGCCGAACCGCAAGCAGCAGATCAGCGCCCAGTACGGGCGGGTCGGCGCGACGACGCAGCACTTCGCGATCGCCGGAGCGCTCTCGATCTACGAGAACTTCGAGGGAGAACCGAACGCCCGGGAAGTCGCCGAAGCGTGGAAAAACGAAGGGTTCAAAGGTTGTTGGGTGCTGGCCCTGGGGACGAACGAGGCAGCCGACGTCGCGGTCGGTTCGAGATTCACCTACGCCGACCGGATCGACAGCATGATGTCCACGATCGGGGAAGAACCGGTGCTGTGGGTGAACGTGAAGTCGCTCGTCGCCAACGGGCCCTATCAGGAGAAGAACATGCGGTCGTGGGACGAAGCGCTGCTCGAAGCCTGCGACCGCCATCCCTACATGCGGATCTACGACTGGGCGGCCGACGTCAAGGACGCCTGGTTCATCCCCGACGGGATCCACTTCACCTCGCCGGGCTACGCGGCGCGCAGCAGGCTGATCGCCGACGCCCTGCTCGAAGCCTTCCCCAACACGCACCCCGCGGGGATGACCGACAGGAACAACTGCGTGGTGCGACCTTCCGCGTAGAAGCCGCCGCGCGCAGGCGGGTAGCCTTGGCGGGGTGCCCGGTCCGGCAAGTCGCGTGCTCTCGCAGTCGCAGTTGGCGACCCTGGCCAAGCACGGCCAGGAGCGGACCGCCGCGATCGGCGAGAAGCTGTTCGAGATCGGCGACGCGACCTATCCGTTCGTCGCGATAATCGAGGGGGAGGTCGCGGTGACCGATGCCGGCGGCGCGGAGATCGTCCGCCACGGCGCATCCGGCTTCCTCGGCGAGATGAACCTGCTCTCTGGGCAGACGGTCTTCCTCACCGCAGTAGTGACCGAGCCGATGCGCTACATCGCGGTCGACCGCGAAGAGCTGCGGCAGCTGCTCTTCGACGACGCCTCGCTCTCGGACCTGCTGCTCTCGGCGTTCGTCGAGCGGCGCGAAATGCTGCAGCAGCGCGAGGGAATCGGGATCGAGATCGTCGGCCCGCGCGACTCGCCGGACACGCGCCGGCTGCTCGACTTCGCCAAGGGCCTGCGGCTCCCCAATACCTGGATCGACCCGGCCGAGAACGTGGAGACGGCGGCATTGGTCGAGCAGGCCGGAGTCGATGCCCTGCCGGTGGTCCGCCTTCCGGGCGGCAACGCGCTGCGGCGACCGAGCAACGGCGAGCTCTCGCGGGCGCTGGGCATCGGGCTGGAGCTCTCCCGGCGGGAGGAGGTCGACCTGCTCGTCGTCGGCGGCGGGCCGGCCGGCCTCGGCGCCGCCGTCTACGGCGCCTCGGAGGGTCTCGACACGCTGGTCATCGAGAGCACCGTCCTCGGCGGCCAGGCCGGCACCTCGCGGCGGATCGAGAACTACCTCGGCTTCCCGGCGGGCATCAGCGGCTCGGAGCTGACCAGCAGGGCGGTCACGCAGGCGCGCAAGTTCCGCGCTCGCACGGCGACGCCCTACCGCGCCCGCGCGTTGGAGACCGGCAACGGGCACCACACGGTCACGCTCGACGAAGGCAACGAGATCGTCGCGCGGGCGGTGCTGCTCTCGACCGGAGCCGAATACCGCCGCCTGCCGGTCGCCGACCTCGACCACTACGAGGGGATCAGTGTCTTCTACGCTGCGGGCCCGCCGGAGGCCCACCTCTGCGGCGCCCAGCGGGTCGGAGTCGTCGGTGGTGGCAACTCGGCCGCCCAGGCCGCCGTCTGGCTGGCCCGCGGCGGCGCGCTCGTCACCCTCCTGCACCGCCGCGCCGACCTCAGCGAGACGATGTCCCAGTACCTGATCGAGGAGCTCGAGCGCTACGGCGTCGCCGTCCGCAGCCGCAGCGAAATCGCCGCCCTGCACGGCGAGGACGGGCAGCTCGACGCCGTCACCCTGACCGACGGGACCGAGCTGCCGCTCTCCTTCCTCTTCCTCTTCCTCGGCGCCTCCCCCTGCACCGAGTGGCTCGGCGACACGGTCGCCCGCGACCCCAAGGGCTTCGTCCTCACCGGCCCCGAAGCGGGCGCGGAAGGCCTGCTCGAGACCAGCGTCCCCGGCGTCTACGCCGCCGGCGACGTGCGCGCCGGCTCGATCAAGCGCTGCGCGACCGCGGTCGGCGAGGGCGCGACCGTCGTGCGCCTCGTCCACGACCGGCTGACCCCGGTGCCCGCGTAGCGTTTCGAGCCTTGAGCCTGAAACGGAAAGCGATGACGCTCGCCCTGCTGGCCTCCGGCGCAGCAGCCGCAATCGGCGCGCCGAGCGCCTCCGCGCAGGCCGTCCCCTGGGGCTACGGCTGCATTCCGGCCTCGACCGGCGTGCCGAGGACCAGCGCCACCTGCGGCGCGACCCTGGTCGACGGCCAGGCGGTCCCTCCGCCGAGCGCGCCGGCCGCAGTCAAGGCGGCGATCGTCGCCGCGAACCACATCGCCGGCAGGCCCTACGTCTGGGGTGGCGGCCATCTGAGCTGGACGACGCACGGCTATGACTGCTCGGGCGCGGTCGGCTTCGCCCTGCATGGCGGAGGACTGCTCGAAACGACGATGGTCTCGGGACAGCTGGCCTACTGGGGGCTCGGCGGAACCGGCCGCTGGATCACCGTCTACGCCAACGCCGAGCACGTCTACATGGTGATCGCCGGGCTGCGCTTCGACACCCGCGACGACCTGCCGGGCGTGAGCGGCCCGCGCTGGCACACCGAAAGGGTCGAACCGCGCGGCTTCGCGGCGCGCCACCCAACCGGGCTCTGACCCGGCTCCCTTTCAGCCGGCCGAGAGCTGCTTGGCGAGGCGCCGCATCGATTTGGCGTTGACGCGGTGAATGAAGGCGCGGGTCATCGGCGGGATCAGCCGTTCTGCCCGTGCCGTCTTGAGCCACTCCAGCTCGAAGGAGACCTTCGTCCTGCCGTCGGGCAGCTCCTCGAGCCGGTAGGTGCCGCGGGTGTGGCGCTTGCCGCCGTTGCCGATCCCCTCCTCGATGATCCTGACCGGCCGCTCGGCCTCGACGACCTCGAAATCGGTCCAGTCCTGGGAGCCGACCGTGTTCGCCTTGGCCTCCGCCTTGGCGCCGACGCCGCGCGCCGGCCCGGAGAATTTCCACTTGATCAGCAGGTGATCGGTAAAGCTCTCGTGGTTCGCCAGCACGTCGAGGAAGTCATAGACCTCCGCAACGGGCCTCGCCACAACGGTTGAAACGGTCACCGGCTTCATATCCCGATCCTATTTGGGCGCGGGCGAACTCGGTGGCTGCCTTTTACGTGATCTTGACCTCGAGCACCACAACCTGCTCCCGATGACGGCCGGACCAGAAGACGCCGTAGCGCTCGGCCGCGCTTCGGAGGAGGTCGCTCAGGTTTTCCGCTCGAGGTCCGCTACCTCCTCGGCCTTGCGATCCGCGTTCTCCTGGGCGTTGTCGAGCTCGTCCTTCTTCTCGCCCTTCTTCTCCTCACGCCGGCCTTCGCGGCGTAGCGAGGCGTCGTCGGTGATGTCTCCAGCCGCCTTCTTGGCTCTGCCGGTGAGCTTGTCGAGAATGCTCATGTCGAGTTTCCTTTCGTCGTTTTCAAGAGGCGCTTCCCTCGGCCGGCTTCTCGCCCGGCCAGGTCCCGGTCATCCGCGCGAATCCCCCGCGCACCCCGTGATCGACCACGCCTTTGGTCAGCCGGAAGACCGCGCCCTCGACCACGAGGGCCGCGATCAGCTTCGGATATGAGGCGTCCCGCTGGTCGGGCTCGGGTGGCTCCTCTTCGTCGAAGACCGCCCAGAGGCGATCGAAGCCCTTCTGGGCGACCATCCCCGCCAGCAGCCCGGCGATGATCCCTATCGGCGCGAAGAGCAGCTTCATGCTGACGAACTACCCCCGTCGGGCAGCGGCAAACGGTGGCGGTGAGCTCGAACGCGCTTGCCGCGCCATCTAGGTGAGGCGGTCAGTCGCCTACCCTTCCCCGATGGCCAATATCTACAGGCCCGACTTCGAGGAGGGGGAGCGGCCGGACGGGTTCCGAGCGAAGCGGGCGCGGATCGGCTACGAGCTCGGCAGCGAGCTGATCGGCGCCAGCCTCTGGGAGCTGCCGCCGGGCGAGGCCGCCTACCCGTACCACTTCCATTACGCCGACGAGGAGATCGTGATCGTGCTCTCGGGGAGGCCGAGCCTGCGCACGCCGGAGGGAGTTCGCGAGCTGGAGGAGGGCGAGGCGATCCACTTCAGGCTCGGCGAGGAGGGGGCGCACCAGATCCTCAACCGGGGCGAGGAGACCGCGACCTTCCTGGCGGTCTCGAGCAATGGCCGGCCCGACGTCGTCGTCTATCCGGACTCCGACAAGATCGGCATCTCGCCAGGAACCCACGAGGGCAGCGCGCTCAAGGGGCTTAGGCTGCCGCGGGTCGCCGCGGTCGACTACTGGT
>DAIRWC010000030.1:0-3414 GCA_036802505.1 Solirubrobacterales bacterium | reverse complement strand
AGATCGGCTTCGGCGAGCGCCTGCCGCGCGGCGGCGGCCTGCGCGCCTTCTTCAAGCGCGGCGACGGGATCGGCTACTTCGACGGGGAGCACGGCGAGACTTGAAGCGCGGCGTGATCCTCCTGGTGGTGGCGCTTGCGGCAAGCGGAGCTGCCCTTGCTGCGTTCGGCTGCGGCGGCAGCGGCGAGTCGGCGGCTCCCCTCGCCCAGGTCCACCAGCCCGCGCACAGCCGGATCGCCGAAGAGAAGCCGCCGCGCGCGCAGCCCCCTTACGACGTGCTCCCGGAAAACTCGTCCGAGGCGGAACGGGTGGCGCCGGCTCCCAAGCCGGCCCCCGCACCCGAGCCGGCTCCGAAGCACCTCGATCCCTCGGAAATGCCGGCCGCATCGGCAGGGACCAACGGCTCCTACACCCCCCGGCCGGCTTCCGAACGAGAAACGATCACGCCGCGGACGATGGCGAAGCTGGAGGACCGGGCCGCCTCCGGCAGCGCGGTCCTGCTCAGCGGGGTCGCCCTCGCCCCACCGAGCGCGCCGCAGCGGATCAAGGCGGCGATCAGCGCGGCCAACACGATCATCGGCCGCCCCTACATCTGGGGCGGCGGCCACGCCTCGTGGTACTCGCGCGGGTACGACTGCTCCGGCGCGGTCAGCTACGCGCTCGCCGGCGGCGGTTTCCTCGGTTCCCCGCTCGCCTCGAGCCAGCTGGAGTCCTGGGGCGCGCCGGGACCGGGTCGCTGGCTGACCGTCTACGCCAACGCCGGCCACGCCTACGCCGTGATCGCGGGGCTGCGCTGGGACACGGTCGGCGACGCGCGGGGAACCGGGCCGCGCTGGCACCCGGCCCTTCCCTATCCAGAAGGCTTCGTCGCCCGCCACCCGCCCGGCTTCTGACGCATGGGTGGGGCGGCGGAAGAGTGGTCCGATCCGGGACGCGTCGCCGAGTACCTCTCGCGCCAGATACCGCACCGGCTGACGGCGGAGCAGATGCTGCTCGAGGCGCTGCCCTCGCGGGTCGAGCGCTTCCTCGACCTCGGCACTGGCGACGGGCGGATGGTCGCATTGGTGCGCAGCCACCACCCCGAAGCGAGGGCAGTGGGGCTCGACGCCTCCGAGCCGATGCTCGCCCGCGCGGCAGCGCGGTTCGGGAGCGACCCGCTGGTCGAGCTTCATTCGCACGAGCTCGCCGACCCGCTCCCCGTGGAGGGCCCGTTCGACGCAATCGTCTCCGGGCTGGCGATCCACCACCTCGAGGACGAACGCAAGCGCGAGCTGTTCGGCGAAGTCCAGGCGCTCCTCGCGCCGGGCGGGGTCTTCGCCAACCTCGATCTGGTCAGCCCGCCTTCGCCCCGGATCCACGAGCGCTTCCGCCGCGAGATCGGCCGCAGCGAGGACGACCCGAGCGATCGCCTCGCCGAGCTCGGCGAGCAGCTGAGCTGGCTGCGCGATGCCGGCTTCAGCGAGGTCGACTGCGACTTCAAGTGGCTGGAGCTGGCGCTACTCGTGGCGCTGCGTTGAGCGGCCGCGCTGGAAGCCGGCCAGCTGCTCGACGAAGTCGCCGTAGAGGTCGGGGCGCACGGCGTCGGGGCTGACCAGCGCTTCGACGGCGAGGCCGATGCCCAGGGCTCGCAAGACCAGGGCGAGGTCGTCGGGCGACATCGAGAGCGTCGCCCCCGACTCCTCCTGGTAGCCGGCGATGTAGCGGGATACCGCCTCGCGCAGGGACGCCGAACGCGAGCCGAAGCGGCCGGCCAGCTCGGGGTCGCGGCCGGCATGGGCGATGAACTCCATGTGGAGGACGAAGGACTCGCGGTCGCGGGCGAAGCGCTCCATCCACTGGTCGGCGAGAGCGCGGGCGCGTGCCTCCAGGGGAGCGTCGGCGTCGAGCTCGACCTGGGTGGCGGCTAGCTCCCGGGCGCGCTCGGCCATGTAGTCCTCGAAGACGGCGAGGAAGAGGTCGGCCTTGCCGTCGAAGTTCGAGTAGACGGCGCCGTGCGAGTAGCCGGCCTGCTCGGCTATCTCCTCGACCGAGGCGCCGCCGTAGCCGCGACGTGCGAACACCTTCGCCGCGGTGGCGAGCAGCTCGGCCCGAGTGCGGGCCTGCTTCTCGGCGCGGGTTTCCCTTTTCGGCTTGGCGTTCACTCAGATTGGAATTGTAACTCGAATGATGATACTAATCCCATTGTGAACCCGATGCAGACCCTGGAATGCTGGCTGGCCGAGGCTGCCGAGGCAGACGCTCCCGCCCCGGCCGCGATGACGCTGGCGACCGCGGGCGAGGACGGCCGCCCCTCGGCGCGCGTGGTCTCGCTCAAGCGCCTGGAGCACGACGGCCTGGTCTTCACCACCGCGCTGTGGACCCGCAAGGCGGCGGAGCTGCGCGCCAATCCGCGGGTGGCCCTCGTCTTCCACTGGCCGGCGCTCGGCCGCCAGGCGCGAATCGAGGGCCTGGCGGAGGTCGCCGAGCGAGGGCTGGCCGAGGAGCTCTTCGCCGAGCGGCCGCGAAGCCACCAGCTGCAGGCGATCGTCTCGCGCCAGGGCGAGGCGATCGAGGATCTCGGTCCGCTGCGCGCGCGGCTCGACGAGCTGAAGGCCGAGATGGGCGAGGACCCGATCCCCTGCCCCCCCGACTGGGGCGCGATCCGCGTCAGACCCGATGCCGTCGAGCTTTGGAGCGAGGCAGAAGACAGGCTCCACGAGCGCCGCCTCTTCGAGCGCGACGGCAGCGCGTGGACCGTCACGCTCCTCTCCCCCTGACTACATATCGCTCAGTACGAGCGTCAAGAGGCCGATGACCAGTCCACCGAGGATTGAGACCGTCAGCCGCTGCCAGCGGTCGAACTTGTCATCGAAGCGGTCGAAACGCTGCTCGAACTTCCCGAACCGATCTTCGAGGTGATCGAAGCGCATCATCGTCTCGGTCCGGAGCGAACTCACCTCGCCGCGAATCGAGCGGAGATCCGCATCGACCCGGTCGAAGCCGTCGTCAAGGCGCTCGTCGGTCCAGCTCTCTCTCATCGTCTGCATGATTGTACTCAGACATAAAGATGCGCGCGAGTGGTGCGCAAAATGAAAATTCTTCGAAAATTCTTTAGGCCGAAAGCGTGCCCGGCCAGCCGGCAGATCGCGGTCGCTAGCCTGGCCGGCGATGCCATCGCTCGATGCCGGGGCGGATCGCTACAAGTGGATCGCGCTCTCCAACACGACGCTCGCGGTGCTGCTGGCGACGCTCGACGCCTCGATCACGCTGATCGCGATGCCCGACATCTTCCGCGGCATCCACCTTGACCCGCTGGTGCCGGCCAACAGCGCCTACCTGCTCTGGATAATCCTCGGCTACCTGGTCGTCTCCAGCGTGCTGATCGTCAGCCTCGGCCGGCTCGGCGACATGTTCGGCCGGGTGCGGATCTACAACC
>DAIRWC010000029.1:0-11607 GCA_036802505.1 Solirubrobacterales bacterium | reverse complement strand
CCTCAGCTCGGCGGGGTCGAGGACCGACACGCCGAGCCAGTCGGCGACGGCGCGCTCGGACTGCCTGCCGGTGAGCATGATCTTGCCCTCGCGGGGGTCGAAGGTGCCTACGACCGTCAGGGCCTCGTGCGGAACCACCTTGGCGGCGACGGTCGGATAGTCCTGCTGAAGACGCCCGCAGGCATGGACGGCGCGGTCGGCGAGCGTCCGCATGTTGACCTGCCCGTACAGCGCGCCCTCGTAGTAGATCCGCACCACGTCCGCGCCCGGCTCGGGTCTGCCGACGATTGCCGAGCCGGGGCGGATCTCCTCAGTGGCGGAGTGGCCGGAGGCCGGAAGGTAGACGACGATCTCGGCCATCAGCCCGCCTGCAGGAACGCGCCGCAGACCCCGCACTCCCAGCCGTGGCCCAACGGGCCGTCGCTCTCGTAGGGAACCGGGTTCTCCCAGCAGTCGTGGGCGGGCGGCTCGACCTCGGACTCGGCGATGGCATCCGCCGTGGCCCCGGCTCGCACCGGCGGCAGGCCCGAGTCGGGCACGACGCGGATGGAGATCTCCTCGCCGCTCATCGACCTACACCTACCCCACGGCCCGGATCGTTTTCGTCGTGAAGCTCGCGTGCCTCGGCGATCAGATCGTCGGCGACCGCCTGCCAGTCCTCGGCGCTCGCCACCTGAATCAGCTCCTCGATGGGGCCGAGCAGAGAGGCGGCGACCACGCTCGGGTGCAACCTTCCGAGGACGACGTGGTCGAAGAGGAGGTCGTTGACCTGATCTGCGACGGCGTCGTCGGCGAGCACGCGCTTGAGGAATTCGCGGATCGTCGCGATCCCGATCTCGTTCTCCTGCTCGCTGATCCGCGATCCGCTCGCAGTCGGTCGGGCCTCTGAGTCGACGGCGGCACTCATCCGAGACCTCCACCGAGCCGCTTGGCCGACGCCAGCATCCGCAGCGACTCCTCTGCGAGATCGTCGGCCCCGCACTCGGCGACGAGGAAGGGGTCTTCGGGTTCCTCGCCGTCAAGCCCGGCCTCATAGACGCAGGCGAGGAATCGGTCGGGGTCCTCTTCTGCCTCGGTGATCCAGAGGTAGGGGTCGCAGGGGCCGGTGCCGCCGTAGACCGAAGCGCAGAAGAGTCCTCCGCCGAGATGCTCGGAGCCGAACCATGCGTAGGCGCTGCGGTCGAAGCCGGGATGGGCGAAGAGGATCTCCAGCGCCCGGTCGTCGGCCCGACCCTTATCGGTCGGCACGGCGGCGTGCGGCTCGCCGTCGTCGGCGAGGCGCGGCTGTCGCCCTCTCACGTTGGGGCAGATCGAGAGCCCGCAGGTCTCGCCCCGCTCCAGCTGGGTGTTCGTGCAGCGGCAGATCTCAACCTCTTCGACGGTCGCTCCGCTGGGGTTCTGGGTCTTGCTCATCGTCGGTTCCTCCTCGGATTCGATTCGTGTGACGTGGACGTGTTAGCTCTGGTCGCCGAAGGAGTCAACGAGCGTCCCTTCGACGGTCCGCCGCCTCTCGGCGGGGCCGCTCATCAATGACGGCAGAGGTCCAGAGGCGGGTCGGATCGAGGGCCCCCGGAAGCCAGCGGCAGAAGAGGTGGCGAGCCAGAGGGCTCTTGTATTCCTGATGGCGGAGGGCGTAATGCCACTGACCCGCGAGCCAGAGGACGGCTCCGATCACGAAGACGAGGACCCCGGCCACGTCGCCCGAGATCGCCAGTCCGGCAAGGCCGGCCATCGCGACCAGCAGCCCGCCGAGCCGCAGGACGATGCCGCCGAGAATCCAAACGAGGAGAGCGGCGAGCGCGGCGATGCCGAGGGCGGAGACGATCATGCCGCCACCAAGAGCTCGGCCTCGGCCGAAACCGGCAGCGGCTCGCTCGTCTTCTCGTCGCGGCGGACCTTGGCCCGCCCTAGCCTGCTCAGCTCCCACTCCCCGCGAGCCGAATCAGGCTCGATCCAGCCCCGCTTGACCAGTCGCGACTTTGCCTTCGGGACCCGGGCCTTCCAGCGTGGCGGCCCGCTCGGCAGCCGCTCGAGGTCGCGCCCGCTGTGGCGGCGCGCCATCGCCTCCCCGACCGCCTCGACGATCTCCTTGCGGCAAGCCGAACCGCCGTGATCCGCGAGCGCCCGCATGATCGCGCCCTCATAGGCGGCGAGATCGAGAATCTGCGGAAGCGGCGGCTGGGTCGCCAACACCCGCTCGCCGCGCACCAGCGCTTTCAGGCGCTTGCGCTCCTCGGCGTCGCGGCTCATCAGGTGCGAGTAGACGCGCAGGGTGAACCCGGGGTCGGTGTGGCCGAGCTGTTTCATCACCGAGGTCGGGTCCTCGCCGCAGGCGATCAGGACCGAGGCGAAGGTGTGGCGGAGCTTGTGGGGGGTGAGCCCACGGGGCAGCGGAATCAGGCCGCGCGCGTCGAGGATCTCGTCGGCGCGCTTCAGCGCATCGGCGAGGACGCGGGAGCGAAGGTTGTCCTTGTCCCGCTTCCCCCCGGTGCCGCTCGGGAAGACAAGGTCGTCGGGGCCGCTGCGGTAGGCGGCAGCCTTGTGGGCAGCGAGGATGTCGCGCAGGATCGGCAGCATCCTGATCTCGCGCAGACCCGCCGGGGTCTTGGAGCGCCCGATGAAGATGCGGCCATTGGCGAGGTCGACGTCGCGCCAGAGCAGGTTGCAGAGCTCGTGGGCGCGGGGGCCCGCGAAGACCAGCGTCGCGATGATCGCCTCGCGTTCGACGCAGTGGAAGCGAGGGTCCCGGTCGAGCTCGGCTGCCGCCTCCAGCAGGGCCTCGATCTGCTCGGCGGTGTCGAGGTGGACAGGTGCGGATTGGGGCTCGGTCAGTCTCCGCTTCTGCCCGACCGCCACGTTCTCGGCGACGTGTTTGTATTCGAGGGCGATCCCGAGGATCCACTGAAGGATCTCGATGGTCTTGTTGATCGAGCGCGGCGAGAGGGGTTTCAGCACCCGGCCACGTTCGTCGCGCTGCGGGCGTCCGTGCTCGATGGCGCTGGCGCGGGTCGCGCTCTCCTTGACCTTGAAGAGCCGGTACTCATCGACCGCCTGCACGTCGATTTCCTCAAGCGCCCAATGGCCGAAGTAGGGGAGCAGGTGCGCCAGCCCCCATTTCTCGTAGGCGGTCGTGTTCTCGGCGACCTGGCCCTCGCGGCCCTCGACGAGGCCGCTGGCGAAGGGTCCGAAGAGCGGCACCTCCCGCTCGACGACCTCGCCCTCCTTGGACCGTCGGCCCTTCTTCTTCGTCGGCGGCACCCAGATCCCGCGCCGCACGTCGGCGAGGACGTTGGCCAGCTCCTCGTCGGCCCGGTCCCAATCCCAGCCGTTGTGTTCGTAGCCGAGCGTCAGGTAGCGGCGCTCGCCGTAGGCCCAGAAGCGAAGCGCGTAGCCGCGGCCGCTCTTCCAGTCGCGCACTTTGACTTCGCCCTCGACCCTTTTACTCGCCATCGTCGGCCTCCTGGCCTCCCGGCGGGCGGGGCAGCAGGGCAACGCGAGGGCACTCTGGAAGTAGCCTCTTCATTGCGCCGCTAACTCGGCGCCGGGTCGGGGGGCGTTCAAGCGCCGCCCCGGCCGTTTTCTTTCCTGTCGGCCGACCATAGCTCCGCTTCGCCGCGGAAGCGAGTCCGATCGGCAATCCCCGCGCATCGGCGACGATCCCCGCGCATCAACCTCGCCCGGCGGCGCGCCGAGGTGCTCGGCGACCTCGTCGGGATCGAAGCGCAGCCGGGGTCGGCTTCCCGCGCCGAGACGACGGGCCCCGAGCTCGTCGGCGTGGTCATAGACCCAGCGCCGCCCGACACCCCACCAGCGCGCGACCTCCTCCGCGGAGATCAGCTCCCGGCGGCGCGGCCCTTCCTCGGCGGGGCCCAGGAGCTCGGCGAGGCGCAACGCCAACGCCTCGATCGACTCTGGGTCGAGCCGCAGCTCCCCGTCTTGTTCGACCGGGCCGCCGCTCACCTGCGTCTCCCTAAAGGGACGCGCCGGACCTTGGGCTTGCGAACACCCTGCGGCGACCAGTGGGCGATGCGCGCGGCGGAGATCTCCAGGTAGGCGCGTTCGAGCTCGATCCCGACGAAGCGCCTTCCCTCCAGCACGCTGGCAGCGCCGGTGCTGCCCGAGCCGCAGGTCGGATCGAGGACGACTCCGCCCGGCGGACAGGCCAGCCGGACCAGCCAGCGCATCAACTCGAGCGGCTTCACGCAGGGATGGGGATTGCGGGCGTTGGCGCTGGTGCCGCTGTTGGGGAAGAGATCGAGCGTCCGCTGCGGGAGACGCTCGCAGCCGGCGTCGCGCTCGTCGCGTCGGGCCTTGGGGCAGTAGAGGAAGCGGCTCGGCGCGATCCTCGATCCCGAGTGGGACCGACCCTCCGCCACGCAGGCGTCCACCGCCGCCGCCGTGCAATCCGGGGCGCAGCCGCCCTCCCCGCAGTCGGGGTCGTGCTCGAGGACGACGTTTGCCGGATGGCGTCCTTCGACCCGGCACGCTTCGGCGTTGAGCGCGCCGGTGCCATGACGGGTGATCGTCTCCCCGGTGTTCCCGTCGAGCGCGCGGCGGGCGAGGACGATCGGCTCGAACGCGGGCTTCAGGGTCGTCGAGCGCCCACCGGGATAGTGGCGCGACTTCGACATCCCCTCGCCGTAGAGCCACATCAGCGTGTCGCGGATCTCCAGGCCGGAGTCCTCGATGCCGCTCGCAAGACGGTGGAAGGTCCGCGGCGATCCGAAGGCCAGCAGGAACGCTCCCGGCTTCAGGACGCGTGAGCACTCGGTCGCCCAGAGACGGGCCCAGACCTCGAACGCCTGGTTGGGGCTGAGCCGGTCCTCGCCGGCCCGCGCCGCCGTCTCGCGGATCGCGCCCGAGTCCCACCGCGCCGACTGAAAGCCGATCCCGTAGGGCGGGTCGGTGATGATCGCGTCGACGCTTTCGGCCTCCAGCCCGGCGAGCACCTCGAAGCAGTCGCCCTCGAGCAGGGTCACCTCCTCGCCGCTCGCCGAGCTCTTCTTCTTCGCTGCCTGGCAGGTCTGTGCCGTGGACCCTCTCCGCTGTTTCGCCGAGCCCGCCATCAGCCGCCGCCCCCATCCCGATCGGGCGCGGGACCGAGCCAGGACACCGGGTCCCTCGGCCGTCTCAGCTCAGTGAAGATCGGCTCGAACGGACCGCGCTCGGCCAGATCGTCGGCAAGGCAGATCCGGATCGAGAGCTTTGGCGCCCGGGAGAGATCGGGGTTGCTTCGCATCAGCGCGATCGCCGTGTTGCGGCGGCGCTCGAGCACTTCCCGGCCGGCCCCGGTGAGCACGCACAGCACCGGTGGGAAAGACGGGTATCGAGACTTCCAGTGTGGGGTCCCGTCCTTCCCTGCCGCCCGGTAGAGCTGGGCGTAGCGACCGAGCTCCGCCGCAAGGCTGTCGACCGACATCGTCGCCCGGTCGAGCTCGAGGAAGCGCTGCTCGACGAAGACCCGCTCGTCGGTCAGGCGCACATAGGTGAGGACGGCGTCGGCGAAGAGGGTGCGGCGACGGTGCCGATCGCCGGGGCCGCCGAGCGGGTGGGGGACCTCGTGGCGCCAGGACAGGGGCCCGAACTCATCGCCGCGCTCGCGGGCGGTCTTCAGGAAGCAGATGCCCGCCTCGTTGACGGCGACGGTGTGGGCCTGCAGGGGCCCTACGACTTCGTCCGCTGAGAAGAGCCGCGGCCTACCCTCCAGCGCTCCTTGCTCCTTAGCGGCCCGCAGCCCGAGCTCGGTCGCAAACCACAGACGCTGGGGGACGCTGGTGGTCTGCGCGTGGGCGAGCAGACCGGCGCGGCCGATCCGGGCCAGCACCCTCTGGGCCCAGCGTTCGCGGACTCCCGGCATGTGGATCGTGCGGATCTGCTCGGCCGAGAGCGCACGGTGCTGGGCGACCGAGGCGACGATCTCGATCGCTTGGGCCGGGAGACCGCGGCGGCGTGGCGTGGCGTTCACGAGGGTCCCCTGGGAACGCTCACCGGCTCATAGCCAGGGTCGGCTTTGGCGTCTTCGCGGCTTCTCGCCTCGATCGGATCCTCGTCGACCTCGCCGCGCCGACGCCGCTTTTTCAGCTCGCCGAGGATTGCGTCGTCGAGTCCTTCCAGGTGCGCGAGCGCTTCTGCCGGCGAGCGCCTCGCCGTCGCTTCGCCGCTGACCCGCTCAAGCTCGCCGAGCTGATCAGGCTTGCCCTCCTCGCCGATTACCTCCTCGACCCGGACGCCGCCGAGCGAGAAGGGCTTGCTCAGATCGCCCTCGTGGGTGACCTGGGCGATGAAGCGGTAGCGGGGCAGCCTGCTCAGCGCCAACGGGCTCGGCTCCCCGCCCCACTCCCTGGTCAAGAGCGTCGCGGCGTGGGAGTTCAGCGCCGTGGAGATCAGATGCGAGCGATTCGTCGTAAGCGCGTTCAGGGTCGGCGCGCTCAGCCGCTCGGGGTTCTGGTTCAGGAAGATGCCCCGCAGGCCGAACTTCGCGGTCTGCTCGACCAGGGCTGCCAGGTTCGACGAGGAGCCGCCGTCGAAGGACTGGATCTCATCTAGGCAGGCGAAGAAGAGCCTGCGCTTCTCGGGCGCGAGGTTGCCCCGGCCCTTGGCGGCGTGGAAGAGATCGAAGACGAGCAGGTTCGCGATCAGCCGATCGCGGGTCCCGCCGGAGCCAGGACAGGCAAGCACGATTAGGCCCTTGTCCATCGCCTCCCGGGCCCGGTAGCTGCTCTCGCTCTGGCCGAGCAGGGTCGAGGCGGCGGAGGAGGACCGCAGCCTGTCGACCATGTTGGTGAGGGGAGTGATCGCCTCCTCGGCGAGACGGCCGAAGCGATCGAGCCAAAAGCGCTGGGCCGCCCGCGGCAGGAACGGCAGCGTCGCCTCACGCCGCTCGTCATTGGTGAGCAGCGTCGGGATCTGGAAGATCGTCGGCGCCATCTTCGCCGGCAACACCCGCGCGATCGAAGCCAGCGCGATCGCGGCCTGCGTGGTGAGGTTGATCGCGCGGGTGTTACGCTCGCCCCACTCCAGGGCCGAGGAGAAGGCGTCGACCACCGCTTCAACCCGGCCCTCGGTCTCCGCGGTGCTCTTGCCTTTCAGCTCGAAGAGGTTCCAGCCTGGCTGGGAGGCGGCGTTGGCGGCGGGCCCGAGGTCGATCTGAACGACCCGCCTCGCCAGCGCGGGATCGGTCAGGTAGGGCTTGATCCGCTCGAGGGCGTCGCCGTGGGGGTCGAGGAAGAGGCCGCCGTGGCCGCGGCGGGCGAGGTGGACGAACTGGGCGATCGCCAGCTCGGTCTTGCCGTAGCGGCTGCGGCCGGCGATGTA
Source organism: Solirubrobacterales bacterium (assembly GCA_036802505.1). GTDB lineage: Bacteria > Actinomycetota > Thermoleophilia > Solirubrobacterales > 70-9 > VRUE01. The sequence goes on along the minus strand of DAIRWC010000029.1, from coordinate 4,293 downwards.
GGAGAAGAAGCTGTCGGCGACCCTGACGCCGACCAGGCGCTCGCCACTCTCGTCGGCGACCCGGCCGAGGGGGATCAGCTCTCGCTGCTCGGGCTCGAAGGTCGGCAGCGCCGGTGCCGGCGCAAGCAGGGCCCCGGAGCGCAGGACGTTCTCCGCCAGACAGTCGACGGTCGGCGGCTTCAGGAAGCCGGCCAGCTCGCGGGCGGTGAGGATGGAGCGCCGCGCCGGTGCGAACCGGCCCGAGGCAAGGCGGCGGTCAAAGCCCGCCCGACGCGGAGGAAGATCGCTGCCGAGGAAAGCGATGCCGGGGATCGGCAGCCCGGAGGCGCGAAACCAGTTGCGGGAGGCGAGCGGCCCGAAGGCGCCGAGCAGGCTCCGCATCGTCGACTTCGCCGCCGGGCGCGTCTTAGCCTGGACCCGGATCAGGATCTGCGTCTCAAAGAGCGGACCGGCGTCGCGCAGTTTCGCGTCGAGCGCGGAGGCGACGTCGCGGCGCTCGGCCAGGTCGATCGGCTCGCGGGCCTTACCGCCCTCCCCCGTCCCGCCGAGGATCCGGGGCATGGCGGGGCGCTCTCGGTAGCGGTGGCGGGCCTGCCGGCGAAGCCTCCGCCGCAGCCGCGAGTGCCGCCAGCCGATCGCCGGCAGCAGGTCGACACAGACGTCGGCGCGCTCGCCCCGGTCGACGCGCAGCGAGGAGATCGCCGAGGCGAAGGGCTGGAGCGGATCAGGCTCGAGACCCAGCCGGGTGAGCGGCTCGATGCTGGGATGGGCGAGGACGAGCTCGGTTCGAAGGACGGCGTCCTCGGGCCCCGAGGCGCCCGCCCCCGCCAGCACCTCCTCGGCGTCGCGCAGCTCGATGCCGTGGTAGCCGCGCAGGGCACTGCGCAGCAACTCGCTGGTCCGCGAGGGCCCGGAGACGACGTAGGCGAGGCGGCCCTCGGAGTCGGCGGTCAGGCGGACGCGGATGGCGCAGGCCCGGCGGTCGACCCAGCCGGCCACGGTCCGGTCGGCTCGAGTCAGCTGGGCGGCGAGGCGGAGGACCGCGTCGGGAGTGACCTTGAATTCATCGGCGGGGACAACAGCCAGGGCCGATCGGGAGCGAAGGGTTTTGCGGGTAGCGACGAGCCGATGGGTCGCCAGCGCCGAGGCGATCAGAGTCGCGAGGAGAGCGATCGGAGCCACCGAGGGGGCGAGGTCGCGAAGACGATCGAGGTCGATATTCGAGAGAGACCTCCAGGCGGCGAGCAGGAGAGCGCCAGCGAAGATCGCGAGCATCAGAGTCGGATCAGAGCGACGCGCCTTCGAGTTCACGAGCAGACCTCGATGTGGAGCGGAGATCTCTCGAAAACCTCGACGCTGCAATCGCCGCCACAGTGGGCGATCTCGGGGTTTCGGCGAGCGTGCCGCCCGGCCCTGTGGTCGGCCTCGGACCCGGCCTGGTGGTCGGCCCTCAGGGTGGCCCCCAGAACGGCCTCCGGGCAGTGCGCCGGGATCCGATCAGCCATCAGCCCCGTCCTTCCGCCGACGAGCTTTCGCGGGCCTGCGTTTCGCCGCTGGCGGCTTCATCCTCGTAGTCGAGGATCCGCCCCCCGATCCACTCCGCGATCTGTGGGACGAGGGCGTTTCCGAGGGCCGCAAGGCGGTCCACCCGATTGGGAACCCCATCAGCCACTCGACCCACGTCGGGTTCAACGCCCCAGCCCTCGGAGGCGGGGAGTCGCTCGCGAGATCTTTCCTCCTGATCGCCTCGCGAAGCGTCCGCTGGGCCTTCGCGCCCGACGGCCGGCGGCCGCTGAGGATGACCGCGTCGGGGCTGATCCGACCCCCTTTGCCGTCCGCCGCGTTCGGCGTCGGCCACAGCTCCTCCCGCGCAACCGCAGTCACGAGGTCGTCCCCGCCGCTTTTGGCTCGAGCCGCCCTGGCGAAGTCGGGGCCGCTCGGGGTCGCCTTCGGCGTCGGCCAGAGCCTCGACTGGACCGCGCCCGAAAGCGTCTGCCGGCCGCGAGCGTTCTCCGGGCCCGGTGCCGAGGAGTAGCCCTTGCGAGCGTCCGTCGCGGTCGGCGTCGGAAACCGCTCGCGCTCGGCCCGCAGCACCGCCCTGCCCAGCTCGTTCCCGCTCGGCCCCGGTCGCCGCCGCTGACCGCGCTTGGGCATCCCGTGCGGGGTAGGCCACGATCCAGACTCGCTTGCGCAGGTGGGGTGCCCCGAACTCTCTAGCGGACAGGCACGCCCACTCCGCGTCATACCCTGCTTCGGCCAGGTCTCCGAGAACTCTTCCGACCGGCGCTCGGTCCCATCGCTTCCCTTTCCCAGTGAGGAGCGCGGGCACGTTCTCCACGACGACGTAGCCGGGTCGAAGCTCGCGAACGATCCGGGCGAACTCGGACCAAAGACCCGAGCGGGCAGCGTCGATTCCGGCGCCGTGGCCGGCGGGGCTGAGGTCTTGACAGGGGAAGCCGCCGCAGATGAGGTCGACCGGCGCGAGGTCTTGCGCGCCGACCTCGCGGACGTCTTCGAAGCGCTGCGCCCCGGGGAAGTGGCGCGCGAGGACGGCCCGGCAGTAGGGGTCTTGCTCGACCTGCCACGCGACCCGCATCCCGCAGCGCTCGAAGCCGAGCTCGAAGCCACCGATCCCCGAGAAGAGCGAGCCGACATTCACCCTTCCCTCCCGGTGGCACTCGGCCCATGCCGCCCGTCAACTCTGAAGCGCGGCAGGTATCCGTTCTCGCTGTCGCCGTAGCGGCTGAGGAAACCCCGCCAGCCATCGTGGGCAGAGGAGAAGCTCGGCGCGGTGACACGCAAGATGGCGCGTCCTCTACGCGCACCTACCAATCGGATCTGGAGCCGCCCCTGCCGGTAGGGAACGTGCTGGAGCGCCCGATGCCGGCGCAGCGCGCTCTCGGCCCGCCTGCCCGCAGTGCTCTGGAGATCATCCTGTGGGTCCTGACGGCGGCGAGCGCCTCGAGACGGGGCGGGCGGCGCTTCGACCGACACCACGCCCGACCCCGAGGGCGAGGCGATCGGCTGTCGCAAATGCCCCCGGTCAACGACGGAGGCCGACCGCGAGCTCTGCTCGGCACTGCCGGCGAGCACGATCAACGTCGCGAAGCCGAGGGAGATCGCGGTGGCGAGCACCACGATGGCCCTGCCCGCCCGAGGGTCGAGCGGACGGTCGAGAAGAGCTCGAAGGCGGTCAACCATCTTCGCCTCCGCCTCCGGAGATCGGCGGGTGCGCGTAGCCGAAGATCGGCGCCGGCATCCCCCACTGCACCGCCTGGGATGGCAGGAACGGTCCCGACCTGGCGACCCGGTCGCCGAAGTTGCCGTCGATCGTCGTTATCTCCCCGTCGGGGAAGACGCGCTCGACGATGCCGACGTGGTCGCTTGCGGTCGGCCCGCTGCCGTAGAGGACGGCGTCGCCGGGTGCCGGCGTCGCCGTCGGCGGCAGCACCCGGGCGCCGTTCGGCTGGGGCGAGAGGAAGGGTGGATCGCCGGGAGCCGCTGCCCCGGGGAGGGCTCCTTCTTCGTGGTCTCTAGCCCATTCGTAGATCGTTCCCGAGTAGGCGTAGGGAGCGGTCCCGCCCTTCAGCGGCACCCCGGCCCGCTCCCAGACCCAGGCGACGAAGAGCGAGCACCATTCGACACAGGGCCCGTAGGGGTTGCAGTTGGAGCCGATCGGACTCTCCGAGCGCCCGAGCTGACTCTGGGCGATGCGGACGATTTCGTTGCCGCTCGCCCCGCTCGAGCTCGCGACGCAGCCCGAGCCGCCGCCTTCGGCCGCAGGTTCGGTGACAGCCGCATTGCGAGGCGCCGGCGAGCCTTTGGCGTTGAAGCCGTATTCCACGGCCCGGGCCATCACTTCGGTGGCGTAGTCGGCGACGCTGTCGCCGCAGGCTCCGTAGTAGTTGCAGGCGACCTCGCGATAGGCGGCGTAGGAATCGCCCGCCAGCCCGAAGACGGGGCGCAGCATCCGGGCGGCCGTGAAGATCGCGTCGGCGGGGTCGAACGGGTCCGCGCCGCCGCCGTCGGCGTCGACTCGGTAGCGCTCCCAGATCGTCGGGCCCGACCCCGGGCTACAGGCGCTTTCGCGGACGATCGCGATCTGCATCGGACCGCCGCATCCCGAGGGGTAGACGTGGGCGCAAGCTCCGTGGGCGCACTCCTGGTAGCCGATCGAGGCGAGGAAGGTCCACTCGACGTCGAAGCGCTGGCCCGCCTGCTGATAGAGGCGCAGCCGCTCGGCCGGGATCCCCTTCACCGCGGCGGCCGTTGTCGTGGTCGCGAGCGCGGAGC
>DAIRWC010000028.1:0-11865 GCA_036802505.1 Solirubrobacterales bacterium | reverse complement strand
CCGCCGCCGGGTCGAGCGGCTCGAGAACGTCGTCCGTCGCCGCGGCGACGTCGCCTCGGTGACGGGCTACTACGACACCCACTCCCCCGTCTTCGCTTCCCACGACCGCCGTTCGACCTACTTCGCCGTCGCCCTGAAGCCGACCGACGACAAGGCCTGGCAGCAGGCCGGTGCCGACATCGCCGACCGCCTCTCGACCGAGCCGGGGGTCGTCGTCGGCGGCGCCGCGGTGGCCCAGGAGCAGGTCAACAAGCAGGTCGAGAAGGACCTGCGGATGGCCGAGCTGCTCGCCTTCCCGCTGCTCTTCCTGCTCTCGCTGCTCTTCTTCCGCAGCCTCGTCGCCTCGGTGCTGCCGCTGATGATCGGCGGCCTGGCGATCGTCGGCACCTTCTTCATCCTGCGCCTGGCCAGCGAGGTCGGCTCGATCTCGATCTTCGCCCTCAACCTGACCACCGCGCTCGGCCTCGGACTCGCGATCGACTACAGCCTTTTCGTCGTCTCCCGCTATCGCGAGGAGATCGCCAAGGACGGTCCCGGGTTGGCGGCGATGCGACGGGTGATGGCGACGGCCGGACGCACCGTGCTCTTCTCCTCGCTGACCGTCTCGGCCGCACTCGCCTCGCTGCTCGTCTTCCCCCAGCGCTTCCTCTACTCGATGGGCCTCGGCGGCGCGCTGGTCGCGCTGTTCGCGGCGCTGATCTCGCTGACCGTGCTGCCCGCCGTGCTGACCCTGCTCGGCACGCGGGTCAACTCGCTGGCGCCGCGCTTCCTGCGGCAACGTGCAGAGGCCGACACGCGTCCCGACGAGAACGGCTTCTGGTACCGGCTCTCTCGCTTCGTGATGCGCCGGCCGCTGCCGGTGGCGACGCTCAGCGCGCTCTTCCTGATCGTCCTCGGCCTGCCCTTCTTCGGGATCAAGTTCAACACCGTCGACCCCGCCGTGTTGCCCGAGTCGGCGAGCGCCCGCCAGGCCTACGACACGGTCAGCGAAGAATTCCCGCCCTACCGGGAGACGCCGATCTGGATCGACCTCGAAGGCGCCGGCCCGAAAGCCGCTGCGCTGTTCGCCGCCCAGGTGCGACGTGTCGACGGCGTCGCCGAAGTCAATCCGCCTCAACCTCTGCGGGGTGGCGTGACGGCGATCCAGATCGTCTCCGCGACCCCGTTCGTCTCCAGCGCGAGCCAGGCGACCGTGAAGCGGCTGCGCAACCTGCAACCTCCGCCCGGAGCGACGGCGCTTGTCGGCGGCGCGACGGCCGACTTCGTCGACCTGCAGAGCAGCCTGCTCAGCCACCTGCCGATCGTGCTCGCGATCGTCATCGTCTCCACCCTGGCGATCCTCTTCCTGATGACCGGGTCGGTGATCTTGCCGATCAAGTCATTGATCATGAACTTCCTCAACCTCAGCGCCGTCTTCGGCCTGCTGGTGCTGATCTTCCAGGACGGCCGGCTGGAAGGCTTCCTCGGCTACTCGAGCTCGGGCGCGATCGAGCAGACGATGCCGATCCTGCTCTTCGCCGTCGCCTTCGGCCTCTCCACCGACTACGCGGTCTTCCTGCTCTCGCGGATCAAGGAGGCGCGCGACAACGGCGCCTCGGACTCGGAGTGCGTCGCGATCGGGCTGGAGCGGACGGGGCGGATCGTCACCGCGGCAGCGCTGCTGTTCGCCGTCGCGATGGGCGCCTTCGCGACGTCGCAGATCATCTTCATCAAGGAGAACGGCGTCGGCACGGCTCTGGCCGTCTTGATCGACGCCAGCATCATCCGCGCCCTGCTCGTCCCCTCGCTGATGGAGCTGCTCGGCAAGTGGAACTGGTGGGCGCCGGCGCCGCTGCGACGGCTGCACGAACGCTACGGAATCAGCGAGAGCGCGACGCCCGAGGGAGCGCAGTAAGCTCGGGGCATCTTGGCGCAAGAGCCGGATTCCGACGCGGCCAAGGTCGCCGACGCAACCCACCGCACGCGACTGGCCAACGAGCGCACCGAGCTGGCCTGGTGGCGCACGGGTCTGACGGCGCTCGCGGTGGCGCTCGGGGTCGGCCGCGTCGTGCCCGAGCTGAACAACACCGCGGTGCGCTGGCCCTACGTGCTCGCCGGCGTCGGCTTCGCCGTCTGGGGCATCCTCGCGATCGGCTACGGCAGCCGGCGCGGCGCCCGGGTGGAGCGGGTCCTGAGCAGCGGCAGATTCGCCGATTCGGAGGAGTGGATGCGACCGGCGCTTGCCTGGGGCGGTATCGTGCTGGGCACGCTGACCGCGATCCTCATCCTTTTGGACTGACCGTCGATTCTTCCGGCGAGGCGTCGAACAGGGAGGGTTCGAATCCCGTCAATGCCGGTTCCGCCGCATAGCCGAGCGGTTCGAGGCCGAACAGTTCCTCGACGCTGCGCAGGAAGGAGAAGTGGTTGTAGTAGGCGTCTTCTTCCACCGTGCCCGGGGCGAGGTAGGGGGAGATCAGCAGCATCCCGACCTGGCCGCCGCCGCCGCTCGGTTTGACCGGGCCGGTCGCCGGCGGCTCGGTGCTTGCCGGGGCCGGAGGCGGCGGCAGGTTCGGGTATTCGGGCGTGGCGCAGCAGGAGCTGGTGTCCGGTTCGGGGCTCGTCTGGGGCGCCTGGTCGAAGGTGATCGCGATCAGCCCGCCTTCGCTCTGGTAGGCCGGCGAGGCAGTGATCTCCGGCACGACGGTTTCGAGGAAGCCCGTGGCGGCCGTCAGACCCGCCGGCTGTTCGGGGGCGCAGGGTGCTTCGCTGCCGTCGTGGCAGGCGTTGGGGACGATGTAGGAGAAGGACGGCGTGTCTTTTGGGTCCTTCAGGTCCGTGGCGAGCTGGTCGAGGCCGCCTTCGTGCTGCCCGGCCTTGGGGTCTTCGCCGAGCGCGGCGAAGTAGGCGAACGGCTTGCGCCAGGCAGCCACCGGTTCGGGTTCGACGTAGGCCTTCCAGCTCAGTTTCGCTTCGGTCAGCTGCCCCGGGAGCGTTTTGGTCTCGGCCGGGTAGACGCAACCTTCGCCTTCCGCCTGCCCTTCGACGCTCACCGTGCCCGGCGAGACGGGCGTGCTTTCCGGGCAGTTCAGCGCCGTCTGCGGCGTCGGGCCCTGGCCGCTGAGCAGGGCGATCTCGTTGGCAAGCCCACCCTGGGCGACGGCGTAGTAGTTGGCGAGCAGCTTGCCTTCGGCGGCGAGCGTTTCCGACAGGTACGGCGCCGGGGATTCCTTGCCGAACGCTTCGTCGTAGCCGTGGCCTTCGAGCACGATCAGGAAGACGTGTTTGATTTCCGGCAGCGGTTCTTCCCCTTCTTCGGGGTCGAAGGGCACCGGGTTGGCGGCCGGGGCCGGTTCGGCTCCCGACGCTTCTTCTTCGAGCGGCGCCGCCGGGGGCGCTTCGGCGGTGGATTCGAACGCGGTCGCTTCCGGTGCCGGGCTTGGAGCACCCGAGGCGGTTTCCGGTTCGCTTTCCGGGGCTTCGGAGCCGCCCATTTCTTCGAGGATGATCGAGGCCGTTCCGGCGCTCTGCGCCAGCGGGCTGGTGACCGAGCCGAGGATCACGCCGGCAGCCAGGAGCGCCATCACGACAACGGCGGCAACCTGGGGTGAGGGCATGAAGCTCCATGGCCCCTCCCTTTCGGATTCGTCGCCTCTTGCCGCGGCGGGGGTGTCCGCGGGCGCGACCGGCTTTCCGTTCGCGCCGGTGCCGCCACGACGCCCTCGCTCCTTCAGCGCCCCAACGCGATTCGCGACCACCGCCGGCAACGGCCCACTTCTTGCCCCGCACCGCATGCAGTAGCGCTGATCCGCCGCGAGGGCGGCGCCGCAGTCCCCACAGGCCCCCGGCGTCCCGGAACCCGCATCGCCGTTCGATTCGCTCACTGACGTGCAGTCTCATGACACACCTGAGGCCACTTGTGAAGATCTTGAGTACTTGTTTTAACACTCTGGTTACCACCCGTTTACAGATCGACAACACCTCACCTCAGGGGGTCGCGACAATCGATCTGCCTTGACCGACGTCTCGCTTCCTCCGGTTCCGCAGCCCGATCTCACGCCGTCGCAACCCGCTGCGCCGTTGGCACCGCACGAGTCAGAAATGACGGCTCCGATCCCACCTTCGGCAGTTCAGAGTGGAGACCAGTGCCCATCCTGCGGGGCGGTGCTCGCGGCCGACCAGCGCTACTGCCTCGAGTGTGGGCAGAGGCGCGGCGATCCCCGGCTTCCCTTCATGGACGCCGTCGTCCTCATGGACGCCGTGAAACAGCCGCGGCAGACGCCACCCCCACCGCCGAAGAAGAAACGGACAGGCATCTCGCCCAACGCGGCGCTGATCGCCGGCGTTGGCGTCCTGCTGCTGGCACTCGGCATCGGCGTCCTGATCGGGCGCTCGGGCCACCAGGAAGTAGCCCAGACGGCTGCGGCGCCTCAGATCATCAAAGTCGGCGGCGGCAGCGGCGAAACGGAAGCCACCGCCTCGAAAGGCAAGGCCACGACCGGCGGCAAGGCTGCAAGCGCGAAAACGAAGAAGCAGAAAGAAGCGGCGGAAAAGGCAGCAGAAGCACACCCCGCGGCCGAAGAAGTCATCAAACCGACGAACGGCGTGAAGCTGGCGCCGCCGACGGTCAAGCCGGGCGACAAGTGCGAAGCGGGCGCGGCCGGCTGCGAAGGCGGCGAATTCACCGGCAACTTCTTCGGCGAATGAGTCCGTTGCCCAAATCCCTGCGCAACCCCCGACGCGCGGCCAAGGCCACATCCAACGGGTCCTCGCCCGCTGCCGCGACCAACGGTCACGCGCCGGCACAGAAGCCCGCGGCACCGCGGGGACCGGCGAGCCCGGCCATCGGCCAGGAGCTGCTCGTCGACCTCGAACGACGGCGCGACCAACTGGTCGCCCGTGTCGCCGAGCTGCAGTGGGACCTCGGCGGGCTCGTCTACGAGATGGCGATCCGCAACCAGATCAGGGTCGACGTCCTGGTCAAGCGCGCGGTTGCCCTCCAGGACGCCGACGCCGAGCTGAGCGAGGTCGAACGGATCGTCCGCACCGAGGAGACCGGCACCGCCGGTACCTGCTCCAGCTGCAGCGCCCCGCACTCAAGCGGCGCGACCTTCTGCTGGCAGTGCGGTCAGCCGCTGCTCGCGCAAGTCTCCAGCGACGCAATCCTGCGCCGTTAGCCGATAGTTGATTGCACGGCGACGGCCGTGGTGGACACCTTCCAGCTCCGGGTAGGCCGCACCCGCGTGTAGCACCGCACTGACTGGTCGATTTACCACCGTATGCGTGGGTCAATCGACCAGTCGGCACTCAAGGAGCGCGATCGGATGCCTTGACGGGATGGCGGGTGCGCCTCTGTGGGAATGTCGCGAAGCGGCGGAAATGCAATCCGGCTCCTGCGCCGCGAAGCGGCGCTCCAGATTCACCCCAGCGCGGAGCGCTGGGTGTCAATTCCCACAGAGGCGCACCCGTCATCCCGTCATCCGTCTGCCCGTGCTCTAGCAGGATCGGCCGTGGAATCAGCCAACTAGCCTCTCGCTCAGCCGAACCGGCCGCTGACGTAGTCCCTGGTCCGCGGGTCGTCGGGGTGGCTGAAGATCTTCTCGGTGTCGGCGAACTCGATCAGCGTCCCCGACGGCTCGCCGTGGCTCGAGTCGAGGCTGAAGAAGGCGGTGCGGTCGGCGACGCGGGCCGCCTGCTGCATGTTGTGGGTGACGATGACGATCGTGAAGCGGCCTTTGAGGCTGTGCATCAGATCCTCGATCGAAGCGGTCGCGATCGGGTCGAGCGCCGAAGCGGGCTCGTCGAGGAGCAGGACGTCGGGTTCGATCGCGATCGCGCGGGCGATGCAGAGCCGCTGCTGCTGGCCGCCGGAGAGGCTGAGGGCGCTGTCCTTGAGCCGGTCCTTGACCTCGTCCCAGAGCGCCGCCCCGCGCAACGCCTCCTCGACCCGCTCGTCCAGCCCGCGCTTCATGCCGAGGTTGCGGGGCGCCCAGGCGATGTTGTCGTAGATCGACTTCGCGAACGGGTTCGGTTTCTGGAAGACCATGCCGATCCGGCGGCGCACCTCGACCCGGTCGACGTTGCCGGCGTACATGTCGTGGCCGTGGTAGAGGATCTGCCCCTCGATCCTGAAGCTGGCCACCGAGTCGTTCATCCGGTTGAGGCTGCGCAGGAAGGTGGTCTTGCCGCAGCCCGAGGGCCCTATCAGAGCGGTGATCCGGTTGCGCGGGATGCGCAGGTTGACCGCCGCCAGCGCCCGCTTGCGCCCGTAGTAGACCGACACCTCGCGAGCTTCGAAGACAGATTCGAGGCCGGCCTCCCTGGCCGCCGCGCCGGCCGGGCCGGCGATCTGCCCGCTCTGGATCCGGACACGGCCCGGCACCGGCGAGCCACTCCCCTCGAAGCCGTCGAATCCGCCGCTCACCGAGTCATCCTCGCACGGCTGCGGGCGAGCAACGCCCGCGCGCCGAGGCTCGCGAAGAGGATCGCCGAGAGCAGGACCAGCGAGCAGCCCCAGGCGCGGGTGAAGCCTTCCGGGTTCGCTTCCTCCGAGAGACCGAAGATCGTCACCGGGATGCTGGGAACCGCTTCGAAGATGTTGAAATTGAATTCGGACCCGATGCTGGCCGGAGTGAGGAGGATCAGCGGCGCCGTCTCACCGGCGGCGCGGGCTACGGCAAGCACGGTCGAGGTGACGATGCCGCCGAGCGCGGTCGGCAGGATCACGGTCAGCACCGAGCGCCAGCGGCTGACACCGAGCGCATCGGAGGCTTCGCGCAGGCTGTTCGGCACCAGCAGCAGGACCTCCTGGCTGCCGCGGGCGATCAGCGGCAGCTCGATGATCGCGAGCGCAAGCGCCCCCGCCAAACCGGACAGGGTCTGCGTCGGTTTGACCAGCAGCACGAACAGGAAGAGGCCGACGACGATCGATGGCAGCCCGTTCATCAGGTCGAGCGTCGAGCGCACGACTCCCGAGACCCGCGAACCGGAGAACTCGGTCAGATAGATCGCGGTGAGGACGCCGATCGGCATCGCGATCGCGGTCGCGACGAGGACTATCAGGCCGGTGCCGAGGATCGCCGGCCCGATCCCGGTCGGTTCGCCGGTGAAGAGGAAGTCGAGGCTGATCGCCTTGGCGCCGCGCGAGACGACCGTGTAGGTGACGATGCCGAGCACCGCGACCGCGGCCACGGCGGCGGCGGTCGCGCCGCCCTCGGCGACGCGGCTGACGACGCGGCGGCGGCGCAGGTTGCCCGAGGCAGTCAGCGGGGCGGTGGGGTCGAAGCCGGCCTCGCTCAATTCGCCACCCGCGCGTAGTCGAAGCGGCGGCCGATCCACTGGGCGAGGAAGTTGGAGAGCAGCCCGATCACGAGCAGGATCACGCCGAGGTAGTAGAGCGAGGCGATGTGCATCTGGGTGATCGCCCCGGGGAACTGGTTGGCGATCCGGGCAGCGAGCGTGTCGCCCGTTTCGAACAGGTTGGCGTTGATCTTCGAGCCGGCGCCGATCACCTGGGTCACCGCGATCGCCTCGCCGAGGGCGCGGCCGAGGCCGAGCAGGGACGCGGCGGTGACGCCGGAGGCGGTGGTCGGCAGGACGATGCCGCGCACGACCTCCCAGCGCGTCGCCCCGAGGGCGCTGGCGCCGTCCTGCATCTCGGGCGGAACGGCGAGGAAGAGGTCGCGCGAGATCGAGGCGATGATCGGGATGATCATGATCGTCAGGATCAGGCTGGCGGTGAAGACGCTGGCTCCGGTCGTCTGCGGCGGCCCGAAGAGGGGGATGAAGCCGAACCAGTTGTGCAGCCAGGGCTCGATCTCGGACTGGACAAAGGGAGCGAGGATCAGGATCCCCCAGAAGCCGAGGATGACGCTGGGGATCGCCGCCAGCATCTCGACCAGCGGCGAGATCACGCCGCGCACACCGCTCGGCGCCAGCAGACTGAGGAAGAGGCCGATCGAGATCGAGATCGGCGCGGCGATCGCCAGCGCGACGAAGGAGCTGACGACGGTGCCGAAGATGAGCGTGCCGGCGCCGTAGACGTTGAAGTTGGGCTGCCAGGTGGTGTGGACGAGGAAGCCGAGCCCGAATTTGGAGATCGAGGGACTGGCGCCGTGAACCATCTGGTAGGCGACCATGACCAGGACCACCGCACCGAGCAGGGAGGCGAAGGCGCAGAGGCCGAAGAGAAGGCCGTCGCCAATGCGGTCGATCCGACGGAGCCTGCTCGCGGCGCGTGCGTCTCGTCCGTCGTTTCCCGCCGGCAGGTAGGCCGGATTCACCGTGGTGCCGCTCATCGGCGCGCAGCGTAGAGGAGATCGCCGACCCGAAACAGGACTTATCCCGATTTTCACAAAAGTGAAACAACTGTTCACAGGTCAGTAACAGGTACGAAACGCACCGTTACCTTTTTGTAACCACATCCTTCACGAGATTGACACATGTTTGTGACTCCTGGGCCCAATGCTATGCCGCGCCCGGGCTGCACCCTGCGCCCGCCAGATGACATCGAAACGAGTCGAAAGGAATTCTCTTGAATCGCATTAGGTTGCTTGGGGTAGCCATCGTGGCCGTCCTGGTCATGGCGACGGGAGCGGCCAACGCCTCCGCGGCGGGCCTCACCGGTGCCGGATCCTCACTGGTCGCCCCTCTGATGGCCAACTGGATCAGCGGCTTCGAAATCAAAGAAGGCATCCCGGTCAAATACGCCTCTGTGGGCTCCGGGGCGGGCATCGCCCAGATCACCGCCCGCACGGTCGACTTCGGCGCCTCGGACGCACCGATGACGCCCGAACAGGCCGGCGGCTGCAACAACTGCACTCAGATCCCCTGGGCCCTGACCGCTACCGGCATCGGCTTCCACCTCCAGGGAGTCAAGAAACTCAACCTGACCGGCTCGCTTCTCGCCGGCATCTACTTCGGCAAGATCACGAAGTGGAACGACCCGAAGATCAAGAAAATCAACCCGGGCGTCAAGCTGCCGGGCCTGACCATCACCCCGGTCTTCCGCAGCGACGGCTCCGGTGACACCTACGCCTTCACCAGCTACCTCTCCAAAGTCAGCGCCGCGTGGAAAAAGGAAGTCGGCTCCGCCACCAGCGTTCAGTTCCCCCCGGGCGGCGTCGGCGCCAAAGGCAATTCCGGCGTGACCTCGACCGTCACCTCGACCAACGGTTCTGTCGGCTACATCTCCGCCTCCTACCTGATCGCCGCCGGCCTCGGCGCGGTCGCGCTACAGAACAAGGCGGGCAAGTACGAGCTGCCGAACCTGAAGAACATCGAATCGGCCGCCTCCTACGTGAAGCACCTGTCGAAGTCCAACACGGTCGACATCACGAACCCGCCGGCGAAGGCCTCGATTGCGTACCCGCTCTCGACCTTCACCTACGCGATCGTCCCGCACGACGCCGCCCAGAAGGGCTTCCTGCAGCAGTTCCTCAACTACGCGATCACGAAGGGCCAGAAATACGGTGCGGCCCTCGACTTCGCGCCCCTGCCAAAGGTCATCACGACGGCGGCTAAAAACGCGATCGGCTCCCTCTAGGAGCCGGGCCCGACGTCGCGCCGGTCAGGCAAACGCCTGGCTGGCGCGGCGACGCAGGTCGGCGTTGAGCATCCCGGTCACCTGACTGGGGCTCTCGCCGGCGGCGGGGATCGCGTCCCCGATCAAACCGCTGGCACGGAAGCCGTAGAGCGGCGCATCGAAGCCCGCGGCGCGGATCTTGCGGACGAGCTGCACGGCGGAGGGCGTGTCGGCGCCGGGGCCGCAGAGGACGATCGCGGTCGGCTCGAGCGCGCCGAGGGCGCGCTCCATCCGCTCCTCGCCAAGCTCGTCGGAAAGCATCAGCACGCGGAAGCCGGCGCGGCGCAGGGCGAGGTCGAGCGCCTGGGCGTGGACCGCCTCGGCCTCGGAGCCGCGGCTCGAGTCGAGCAGCAGGATGCCGGCCGGACGCGAGGCGGCGGAGGCGAGGCGGCGGGCGCCGTGCAGCCAGCCGGTCGCCCAGCGCGCGGCGAACTCCAGCTCGGCCTCGCGCTCGGGATCGGCGGCAAGTTGGTCGACCGCGGGAAGCAGCATCTCCTCCACGGTCCGCTCCAGCGGCCGTACGGCGAGGCTCTCCTCTACGGCGCGGTTGGCGGCGTCCTCGTCGAAGCTTTCAAGCGCGACCCGCAGGCTGTCGCCACTGGCCGGCGCCTCCTGGCGCTGGCGTGCCAGCTCGATCGCCGAGGAGATGTTGCCGGTGGTCGCGAGCGCGTCGCGCAGCGTCTGCAGCTCGACCAGCTCGTAGTTGCGGTGGTTGCCGACGGTGCGCTTCGGCTCCGGGTAGCCGTAGCGACGCTCCCAGCTGCGCAACGTGTTGGGGCTGACGCCCAGCACTTCGGCGGCGGCATTGGTTCGGATTCCCGGCATGCGCAGCATTCTGGCACCCGAATCGCGGGTTTACACCAGTTATGGACAGATTTCAGGAATCTGTCAGCGATCTTGCAGCGTCGGTGCCTGGGAGATGGCTGCTCTAGCCGGGCTTGCGGGCACGGATGATCGCGGAGCCGGCTTTGCCGTGAACCCGGTGGGTCTCGACGATCTCGACGTCTTCGAGGCCGGCGGCGGTCAGCGCCCGCTCGAACTCACGCCGGGTCAGCGCTCCGGCGATGCAGCCGGTCCACTCGGCCATGTCCGCGCGGGTCGTGTCGTCCATGTCCTCGTCGGCGATCACGTCCGAAACCGCGAAGCGCCCACCGGGCTTGAGGACTCGCGCCGCCTCGGCCAGCACGGCCGGCTTGTCGCCGGAGAGGTTGATCACGCAGTTTGAGATCACCACGTCGACGGTCGCGGCGGGAAGCGGGATCGACTCGATCTCCCCGCGCAACCACTCGACGTTCTCCACGCCTGCCTTGAGTTGGTTCTGCCGAGCCAGGGCCAGCATCTCGTCGGTCATATCGAGGCCGTAGGCCTTGCCGGTCGGACCGACGCGTTTGGCGGAGAGCAGCACGTCGATTCCCCCGCCCGAGCCGAGGTCGAGGACCGTCTCCCCCGCGCCGAGTTCCGCCACCGCGGTCGGGTTGCCGCAGCCGAGCGAGGCCATCGTCGCGGTGTCGGGAAGCTCGCCCTGGGAAGCCTCGTCGTAGAGCGATGCTCCGAATGCCTGAACCTCCTCGTCTGAGAGCACAGCGCTCGAAGGGCCACAGCACGAGCCACTCGGGGCACCGCTCGAATCGATGCTCCGGGCCGCCGCCGCGTAACGACTGCGCACGGCCTCGCGGATCTCGTCGGTCTCGTTCACCTGGTCAGCCATGCGGAGAACTCCTCCAGTGCGTCGGCTTTTACGTAGTAGTAGGCCCACAGGCCGGGGCGCTCGGAGCCGACGATGCCGGCGTCGCGCAGCACCTTGAGGTGATGGGAGACGGTGGGCTGGGAGAGGTCGAAAAGGGGCACCAGCTCGCAGACACAGACTTTGCCGGCGTGCTTTTGCAGCACGTCGACGAGCTGCAGGCGGACGGGGTCGCCGAGCGCCTTGGCGATCTTGCTCATCCGCTGCGCCTGCTCGCGCTGAACGTCGGGGTAGACCACCGGCTCGCAGCATGGCTCCCCGGCGGGCCGCTTGGTCTTGGTGGTGAGCTCCATATCGACAGCCATCTATTTACATATATCTATTGAAATCGTGTTTGTCAATGCTTAGCATGGCGCCGTGACCAGCGTCGGCATCAACGGCTTCGGCCGCATCGGGCGACTCGCGATGCGGGCCGCCTGGGGTTGGCCGGAGCTGTCCTTCGCCCATGTGAACGAGCCGAGCGGGGACGCGGCGACCGCCGCTCATCTGCTGACGTTCGACTCGGTCCACGGCAGGTGGTCCGAGAGCGCGGCGGGAGCGAGGGACACCCTCACCGTTAACG
>DAIRWC010000027.1:0-12112 GCA_036802505.1 Solirubrobacterales bacterium | reverse complement strand
TCCAGCCTCCAAGCCTGGAAGCATTCCCACATCAAAGAGGGCCTGACCGACCAGGAAAAGGCCATGCCGGTGTTCCTTACCAAGGAATTCACCGAAGGCGTGGACGGAGAAATCAACCGTCGCATCGGCCTGCTCTGCCTGCTGTTCAGCGAGCTCGAGAGCGACAAGGGCACCGCGGACCTCGTCGCGGCCGTTCGCCACCCGGGTCGAGACGCCATAGCCGGCGGCGACCGCGGCGACGTCGAGCGCCGGCAGATCGAGGCCGGGCGCCCCCTGCACCGACTCGACCTCGGCGAACCACTTGAGGATCGCGTACTCGGAGTTGCGCAGGACGAGGAAGGTGACCGGCACGTCGTAGGCGACGGCGCTCCAGAAGGCGCTGACCGCGTACTGCACCGAGCCCTCGCCGATCACGCAGACCACCGGGCGATCCGGCTGAGCGAGCTGCACCCCGACGGCGGCGGGGAGGCCGAAGCCGAGCCCGCCGCCGGCGCTGAAGTAGTAGCTGCCGGGTCGCGAGAGGCGTAGCTGGTTGCGCAACGCCAGGGTGCTGGAGGGCGACTCGAGCACGACGATGCCGTCCTCGGGGAAGACCTCGGCGAGGGCGGAGTGCACGGTGGAGGAGTTGAGCGGATCCTCGGCGGGGATTTCGCTCGGCCCCGGGTTCGGCTCGGGCACCGGGCGCGAGGACTCCGGCACCGTCGCCAGCAATGCGTCCAGGGTCAGCTTCACGTCGGCGACGATGGCATCTCCCATCGGCGCGCGTGCCGCCTCATCCGGGTCGCTGGTGATCGCGACCAGCTTCGCTCCCTCGGGGAGCAGCGGGCCGGGGATGTGGGGGTAGTAGGGGAAGACGGAACTGCCGGCGACGAGGATCAGGTCGTGGCCCTCGAGGGTCTGGCCGACCGGCCCGATCGCCGGCGGCAGCACGCCGCGGAAGTTCGGGTGGCCCTCGGGGAAGCCGAGTTTGCCGCCACCTGGGGCAGGAGTCGCCCAGACCGGCAGGCGCTGGCGCTCGGCCAGTGCAACCGCTGCGTCCCAGCCGCCGCTGGCATCGATGTCCGGTCCTGCGACGAAGACCGGGTTGGTCGCGGCATCGAGTCGCTCGGCGAGCGCCCGCACCGTCTCGGGGGCCGCGACGGCGCGGCCGGTCACCGTGCGCCCGATCGCCTCGCGCGCGTCGGCCTCCTCGACCTCGGCGTACCAGTCGTCCATCGGCAGCGAGACGAAGACTGGGCCCTGCGGCGGCAACGAGGCGAGGTGGGCGCCGTGGGCGAGGGCGAGCGGCACGTCCTGCGCCCGCGGCGGCTCGTAGGACCACTTGACCAGCGGGTGCGGCATGCGGATCGCGTCGCGGTTGGTCAGGTTCGCCTGCAGGGTCATCTGCGCCCGCGTCTGCTGGCCGGCGGTGACGAGGAGTGGCGTGTGGTTGGCCTGCGCGTTGAAGATCGCCCCCATCGCGTTGCCGACGCCGGGCGCGGTGTGGAGGTTGGCGAGGGCGGTGCGGCCGGAGGCCTGCGCGTAGCCGTCGGCCATCCCGACCACGACCGCCTCGTGGAGGCCGAGCACGAAGCGAAAATCGCCGGGGAAGTCGGCGAGCATCGGCAGCTCGGTCGATCCCGGGTTGCCGAAGATGGTCGTCATTCCCTGGGTACGGAAGAAGTCGAAGCTGGCGTCGCGCACGGTCGGCATGCCCGGGACCCTACCTTTGCAGGGCTCAAGCGGGGCGGGTACGCCTGTCGATAAAGGCGACGTGCCAGGGAAGATCGACAGCCTCTTGACGGGTGCGCGAGCTCGGTGCGCGGTTGTGGCGCTCGCCGCCGCCGCGCTGCTCGCCATGGCGGGCGCGCCGGCAGACGCCGCCCCGATCCCCACCCGACTTATCCATGTCAGCGGGGAAATCGTCCCGATCCCGGCCGCAGTTCCCCACGAACAGGGCGACATGGTCGACCGCCGCATCGTTCCCGACCTGCGCTGGCTCGCGGCCCGCTACCCGATCTACGTAACCGACGGCTACTCGGGGCCACTTCCCGACGGCGAACACGTCGGCTGCCACCAATGCCATGTGAGGGGCTCCGATCACTACAACGGGCTCGCGGTCGACCTCGTGCCGCTCAACGGGACGCCCGGCAGATGCGATTCGAGCTGGGCGCCGATCACCCGGCTCGCCCACTGGGCCGAGCCGGTCCAGAACAGACCGCGGGCGCCCTTCCGCTGGGTCGGCTACGACGGCGATGCCGGACACGGCTGCGGCAACCACCTGCACCTCTCCTGGGAACACGCTGCGGCGCCGATGTTCCAGCTGGCCGAATGGGTCGAGGTCTTCCCGGTCGGCGACCAGGAAATCCCCAAGCAGCCGCAGCCCGCCCCGAGCTATCGGCGCGGCCCCGTCGGGGGCATCTCCGTCGTCCAGTCTGGCGGCGTCTCCCCCCGCGGGGACTAAGCCCCCTCAGATCGCCTGCTCCTTTTTCGCCGTATCCGCCACCTCCGGCGTCGGACCGCCAAGCATCGTGGCCTGCGCACCTTGAACAACCGGTTCAATCGACGCCTTGACGGCGTCCTGTGCCCGGCTTCCGAGATCTTCAACCACCTTGGCCACCGTATCGGCGGTGATCGGGCCACCGGCTTTGGCTGCTTCCAGCGCCGCCGTCACAGTCGGCGTGGCGCTCGCTTCAACGTTGGACTTGGTGATCTCCGGCACCTGCTTTTCGAGCCCACCGATCGAATTCGACACCGATGCCGATTTGGAATCTTTCGCGGCAACTTCTTCTTTCGCTTCAGCCAAGGCGAGCGTTTTGTTCTGCATGACAAGGAGAAAGCTCGATCCTGCCGATCCCACGATCAGCGCCAAGGCGACGAGTTTGCTCAGGCTGTAGACGGTCGTCGTGCCTGCTGCCCCACCCGATGCTTCCACCACTTCCTGCGGTGGGAAGAAATACAAGATGGCCACTGCGGCCACGCCACCGATGAAAACGCTGGACCAGAACCCGAGCCAGTTGGAGTTGACGGTGGTTTCCTCTGTCCTCGTGCTCGTCGTGCTTTCTTTTTCTCTTTCCTTTTTCGCGCGTTGCATCTCGAGCAGGCCAGCGGCGATACCACCAAGGAGACCGACCCCGGCGGCTATAAGCAACATCGTTACGGTGTTCCAGGTCGTATTGAGTTCGATCATCGGGCCTCCAATGGGTGACTGGTTAGCACCATTCTCTTCGCCCGACGGCCCCCACTGCAACCTTAAAAATCAGTAGTAGTTGAGTAATTGAGATAGATGGCCCAGCCAGGCCATCGGGGCGCTCGATCCAGTCGCGGCGCCTGGTATGCATCCGGGATGCGCTTCTGCTCTGTCGCACTCTCACTCCTTGTCCTCGTAGTCGCAGCGGTCGGCTGCGGTGGGCCGGACGACTCGACTCCGGTTGCCTGCCTTGAAGGTGCGCCGGGCTACCTGCGTGCGCTCGAAGATGCGCCTCGCAAGATCGAGCTGGGCGGCACGACGCCGATCTCCGAATGCCTCGCCCAGAACCAGACCGGCGGCGATCTGGCCAACGTCGGCGCGGCGATGCTGACCGCGACGACCAAGCTCAACGTCGAGGCGCGAGCCAAACCGGGCGGGGCCGCGAACCTGCGGCTCGGCTACCTGCTCGGCGCCGCCCAGCTTGGTGCCGACGGCACCGAAGGGATCCACGACGAGCTGCTCCGCCGCCTCGCTGCCGCGGCCCGATACAGCCCCGACAACCAGCCCCTTCCCGCCACTTTCCTCGACGCCTACCAGCGAGGCTTCGACGCGGGTCGGGCCCGGGGCTGAATACTCTGCAGGGACCACGACTTCGATGGAGGGACTCCTTTTGACTGAGCAGCTCTGGGGTGGCGAGACCACCAAAGCCGTCGACAACTTCCCGGTTTCCGGCGAGCCCGTTCCGGTGCCCGTCGTCCGCTGGCTGGGACGGCTGAAGGGCGCCGCGGCGCGGGTAAACGGGGAGCTGGGAGAGCTGGACGGGGAGCTGGCTGCCCGCATCGCCGACGCCGGCGACGCGGTCGCAGCCGGCGAGCACGACGACCAGTTTCCGGTTGACGTCTTCCAGACCGGCTCCGGCACCTCCTCGAACATGAACGCAAACGAGGTGCTCGCCAAGCTCGCCGGCGAGTCGGCCCACGCCAACGACCACGTCAACATGGGCCAGTCCTCCAACGACGTCTTCCCCTCGGCCGTGCACCTGGCGGCGCTCGACCAGGTGACCCACGACCTGTTGCCGGCGATGGAGGGACTTCAGGAGGCTCTCGCCAAGAAGGCCGAGCGCTTCGCCGACGTGGTCAAGGCAGGGCGCACCCACCTGATGGACGCGGTGCCGGTGACCCTGGGCCAGGAGTTCGGCGGCTACACGGCGCAGGTGCGGCTCGGCATCCAGCGGGTCGAGGGGACGCTGCGTCGCGTCGGCCAGATCCCGCTCGGCGGCACCGCGACCGGGACCGGCCTCAACACGCATCCCGAGTTCGCCGCCAAGGTGCGCGAGAAGCTCGCCGAGGACACCGGCCTGACGATCTCGGCGCCGCTCGATCCATTCGAGGCGCAGGGCAACCGCGACGCGCTGGTCGAGCTCTCGGGCGCGCTCAAGGTGTACGCCGTCTCGCTCAACAAGATCGCCAACGACCTCGCCCTAATGGGCTCCGGCCCGCGCGCCGGCCTTGCCGAGCTGCGCCTGCCCGAGCTGCAGAAGGGCTCCTCGATCATGCCCGGCAAGGTCAACCCGGTCATCCCCGAGGTCGTGATCCAGGTCGCCGCGCAGGTGATCGGCAACGACGCCGCGATCACCGTCGCCGGCAGCCAGGGCCAGTTCGAGCTCAACGTGCGGGTGCCGCTGATCGCCCGCAACCTGCTCGACTCGATCAAGCTGCTCGCCTCCGCATCACGGCTGCTGAACGAGAAATGCGTCGCCGGGATCGAGGCCAACGAGGAGATGACCGAGCGCCACGCCGAGGCCACCCTCGCCACGGCCACCGCGCTCAACCCCCACATCGGCTACGACCGTGCCGCCGACATCGTCAAGACGGCTGCCGAGTCCGGCCGCTCGCTGCGCGAGGTCGCATTGGAGCAGGGAGTAGAACCAGCTGTGCTGGAGCAAGCCCTGGATCACCGCCGCATGGCGAGGCCTCACGAGTAGAGGTCGGGTGTCCCTCCCACGGAGGCTCCCGGAACCACGTTCGAACCCTGGCCCGCGATCAGCTGCGCGACGGTCTCCGGGGGAGGGACACCCGACCTCTACCCCTGCAGGGTTACGAACCGCTCCTCAGTCAGCTCTAAGACCGCGAAAGCAGGACCCTCGCGGGTGTTGCCGGAGTCCTTGACGCCGCCATAGGGCATCTGGTCGGCGCGGAAGGTCGGCACCTCGTTGATCAGCACGCCGCCGAACTCGAGCGTCGCCGCGGCCTCGAGGCCGCGGCCCATGTCGCGGGTGAAGACGCCCGCCTGGAGGCCGAACTTGGAGTCGTTGGCCATCCGCAGCGCCTCGCCGAAGTCGGCGTAGCGGTCGATGGTCGCGACCGGCCCGAAGATCTCCTCGCACCAGACCTTGGCCTCGCGCGGCGGGCTACCGAGCAGGGTCGGGGCGAGGCAGCGACCGTCGTCAACCAGCTCGCCGCCGGCCAGCAGCTCGGCGCCTTCGGACACCGCCTCCTCGACCCACTCCTTGACCCGGTCGCGGTCGCCGGGGGAAATCAGCGGGCCGACATCGGTGTCGGGATCGAGCGGGTCGCCGACCCGCAGCGTCTTGGCGTTGGCGACGAGCCGCTCGGTGAAGGCGTCGGCGACGTCCTCGTGGACGAGGATCCGCTGGATCGAGATGCAGCTCTGCCCGGCGTGCGAGAAGGCGTGCAGCTTGGCTTTGTCCGCGGCCGTCTCCCAGTCGCCGTCGGAGTGGACGATCAGCGGTGCGTTGGAGCCCAGCTCGAGGTTGACCTTCTTGTGAGGGACGCGACTGCGGATGCCCCAGCCGACCTTGGCCGAGCCGGTGAAGCTGAGCGCAGCGGTCAGATCGTGCTCGACGATCGCGTTGCCGACCTCCGACCCGGGCCCGGGGACGACGCTGAGCCAGCCCTGCGGCAGGCCGGCGTCGAGCAGGATCGCGGCCAGCTTCAGCGCCGAGATCGGGGTCTGCCCGGCTGGCTTGAGGACGACCGCGTTGCCGGCGGCGATCGCCGGCCCGAGCTTGTGGGCGACGAGGTTGAGCGGGAAGTTGAAGGGGCTGATCGCGCCGACCACCCCGTAGGGGACGCGCATCATCACGCCGAGCTTGCCGGCGCCGGAAGCAGAGGCCTCCATCGGCACGGTGCCGCCGCTCAGCTTGCGCGCCTCGACCGCGGAGAAGGTCAGCGTGTCGACGCAGCGTTCGGCCTCGGCCCTCGCCGTCTTCAACGGCTTGCCGGCCTCGGCGGCGATCGTCAGCGCCAGGTCGTCGAGCCGTTCGCCGGTTATCTCTGCGGCGCGATCGAGGACCGCGGCGCGCTCGTGCTGGGGAAAGCCGCCGGACTCGAAGGCGGCGCGAGCCGCGATCGCGCAGCGGTCGACCAGGGCGGCGTCGCCGAGGGCGACACGACCGACCGCGGTCCCGTCGTAGGGGCTCTCGACCTCGCCCCACTCGCCGGTCGCGGTCCACTCGCCGGCGGCGAGAAGCTCGTGGTCGACTGCTTGCACCGTCTGCGTCGCCATCCCGATAAGCGTAGAGCAGGCCGAGACTCCACTTTCACGAACCTGTTGACCTGACGATGCGATTCCGCCTGACCGCACTTTTCCTCTTCCTCCTCCTGGCCCCCAGCGCCCAGGCCGGTGTGCGCTGGGTCGTGGTCGGGCACGGCTTCGGGCACGGGGTCGGGCTGAGCCAGTACGGCGCCTACGGCTACGCCACTCACGGCAAGGGCTACGGCTTCATCCTCGGCCATTACTACTCGGGGACGACGATCGGCAAGCTGACGGGCCCGCGGATCGTCCGCGTGCTGCTCGACGTCTCCGCCGGCGACATCGGCTTCAGCGGTGCCACCAGCGCCTGCGGCCAGGCTCTCGGCGCGAGCCGCGACTACCAGGCGCACCGGGCGGGCTCGAGCGTCAGGCTACGCAGCTCCGGCGGGCGCCCGCTCGCCAACTGCGGGCACACCCTGCGGGCCGCCGGAAAAGGGCGGGTCACGATCGCCGGCAAGCCCTTCCGCGGCGCGCTCGAGGTGGTGCCGACCGAAAGCGACGCCGGCTCGCTCAACGAGGTCAACGCGCTGCCGGTCGATCAGTACGTCAAGGGCGTGATCCCCAACGAGTCGCCGCCCTCATGGCCGCAGGCAGCCCTGC
Organism: Solirubrobacterales bacterium; assembly: GCA_036802505.1. Classification (GTDB taxonomy): domain Bacteria; phylum Actinomycetota; class Thermoleophilia; order Solirubrobacterales; family 70-9; genus VRUE01. The sequence goes on along the minus strand of DAIRWC010000027.1, from coordinate 4,788 downwards.
GAGCGCAGGCGGTCGCCGCGCGGTCCTTTGCCCTCACCGGCGCCGTCGGCGGCAACGGCTTCGACCTCTACAGCGACACCCGCAGCCAGGTTTACGAGGGGCTGCCGAGCGAGACCGCGGCGACCAACGAAGCCGCCGAAGCCACCCGGGGGCAGGTCGTGATGTACGGCGGCAAGATCGCCGAGACCTACTTCTCCGCCTGCTCGGGCGGACACACCGAGAGCGTCCAGAACGTCTTCTACGGCCCGGCCATCCCGTACCTGGTGGGCGTGCCCGACCCCTACGACGGCGCCTGCCCGCTGCACAACTGGAAGCTCGAATTCAGCGGCCCGGAGATCAGCTCGCGGTTAGGCGCCTACCTACATGGGCGCTTGAAGCAGGTCGTGATCACCAAGCGTGGCGTGTCGCCACGGATCGTAGAGGCGAAGCTGATCGGGACCGGCGGGGTGACCAAGGTCCGCGGCGATCAGCTGGAGGCGGCGCTGGGCGGCTACAGCACGTGGATGGAATTCCACAAGCTGGTGAATGGCGCTCCAGCCGAGCAGGGGCACGGGGGGAACGGCGCCCATACCGGGCCTCAGGGCGGCGTCACCGGCTGACAGAGCGACGCCACTGAAGTAATTTTGTCTATAAGTTGACGAAGTATGTGGAAAGGGACGGGCCTTGGCGCCGGGTTCTTGATCGCTTCGGTTTGTGGGGTCGCCCTCAGCCTGCTGATCCCCTCGCTGCTCCCCTTTGCCGTGCTGGGGATAGCCCTTCGGCTTGTCCCCCGCCCTTATTCGACTGCTGGGACGGGCGCGCAATCGCCGACTGCCCCATGTATCTCGCCGACTGGGTTTTGGCCTCGTTGCCGGTGCAGTGTGCCTGGGCGCCGTCGTTGTCGTCGTCGGCCTGCTCTCAAGCAGCGAGTCTCCCCCGTCGCAGCATCATCCGGACATGCAAAGGGCGGCGAGAGAGCTGTTCCACGCCACGACCGTCGCCCCCGGAGACCGGGAACACCATTCCGCTTCCACGGGTCGCGATTAGAGACCCGCGCGACCGAGTAACCATGAGGTTGCGCCTCGGCGATGGCTCACGACTCATGCTCATCGCCGCCCCAGAGACCTTCGGTCCGAGCTATCCGTCCGGCGTGCGCGAAGCCAGGCCGGTCTCGGGCTTGGAGCAGGTGGCGATCCCGGTGGCTGAAGGCGAAATGGCGGAAGTCGATCTCCGTAGTCCCCTGTTCCGCAACGAACCGATCGGACGATTTGCGGACCTGACGATCCCCGGTGCGATCAATTGGATGATCGGCATTCTGGGCGCCGCGCTCCTTGCGCTGTTCAACGAAGAGGTCAGGGAAAAGCTGAAGCGAATTCTGAAGCGTTTGCGCCCCGGCTTCCGATCCGCCACCGGTTGAGCCACTCAACCATCGGGGTACGGCTGGACCTGGATGCCGTGGTCGGTCTCTCGCATGCCCAGCTCATAGGCCGCACCGCCTGGGAGGGAGAGCTGGAGTGGAGGCAGCGCGGGGCGTTCCACGGTCATCTCCAGGTCCGCCACCGAGCAGTTGATCGTGTTGTGCTCGGGCCCCTTGGGGTCGGCGTAGATCCAGCCGACGAAGTCCTTTTTTGGCGCTGAGACCTTGCCGCGGACGACTATGTCCTTGCCCGGCAGGACGAAGGCGCACTCGCCGGCGGACTCCTCGATCTTCGCGTCGCGGATCTGGCCGAAGCCGCCGAGGCGATGCGCCTTGCCGTCCAACATCAGCATTCCAGAAGGGACCCAGGGGGTCGTCCAGGGGCCGAGCTTGATCTGGGCCGCGCCGGCGTCGAAGTAGGTATCGGGACGGTCGGCGAAGCCGGTGCCCTCGAGCCATACCCAGCGCTCGGCGTGCTCGCTTCCCCAGTTGTGGCCGATCATCCCCGGCCAGTCGTCGATCTCGATCGTCTCGCCGTCGATCTCGAGCCTGCCCTCAAAGCGGGCGTTCGGGAAGGGCGCGACGAACTTGGTTTTCGGCAGACGGGTCTCGTAGAGGCGGTCGGACGGGAGGTACTTGCATGGCTCGGCGTCGCCGGAGAAGGTCAGCTCCCAGGAGGCTTTGACGGCGTCGGTGTCCACGGCGCCAACTGCGCGGCCGGGCCCGATCTCCGCCCCGTCGACTTTGACCCAGGACTCCGCGGGCACCGACAGCTCGGCTGCCGGCACGGTGGCCTTGGTCGCCCGCGGCCCCTCGGCCTCGCGGTCGAAGAAGACGAACCAGATCGAGGCGTTCGGCTCGGCCCCGGGGCGCTTGTGGACGGTGTGGCGGATCCAGATCCCCTGCCCGCCACCCGGCCGGCAGGCCTTGACGTAGAAGCTCTCGTAGTGGCCGGCCTTCTCGGCGACCCGCGGGAACCGCGCTCCCTGGTCCATCGCTAGACCTTAATCGTGATCACGTCGCCGTCCTGGACGACGTAGTCGCGGCCCTCGATGCGGAGCAGGCCTCGGTCGCGACCGGCCGAGTAGCCGCCGCACTCGACCAATGCCTCCCAGCCGATCACCTCGGCTTTGATGAAGGCGTCCTGGATCTCGGTGTGGATCGTCCCGGCCGCCTCCAGTACGGTGGCGCCGCGCGGCAGCGGCCGCGCCACGGCTTCCTTGTCCTCGCCGGCGGTGAAGAAGGTGATCAGCTCTAGCAGGTCGTACGCGGCGCGGACCAGCCGCGCCAGGCCCGACCCCTCGACGCCATAGGACTCACGCATCTCCTCCGCTTCGGCCGGGTCGAGCTCAGCCAGCTCGCCCTCGATCCGGGCGCTGACGGCGACCACCCCGGCGCCGACCGCCGCAGCGTGCTCAGCGACCGCCTGCGGCGGCGCGGCATCGCCCTCGTCGACGTTCGCCACATAGAGGATCGGCTTCGAGGTCAGCGCCTGCAGGTTGGCGGGACCGTGGGCGGCGGCATCGGGGACCGGCACCGAGCGAGCCGGCTTGCCGGTGGCGAGCGCCTCGACCACCTGCTCCAGCCAGTCGCGCTCGGCGATCGCATCGGGATCGCCGGACTTCGCCCCCTTTCGCACCCGGTCCAGGCGCCGCTCCGCCCCGTCGTAGTCGGAGAGAACCAGCTCGGTCTCGATCGTCTCGATGTCGGCCAGCGGGTCGACCCGGCCGTCGGGATGGGGGACGCCGGAATCGGCGTGGCAGCGGACGACGTGGCAGATCGCGTCGGTCTCGCGGATCGAGGCGAGGAACTGGTTGCCCAGCCCCTCCCCTTCGGAGGCGCCCTTGACCAGGCCGGCGATGTCGTGGAAGGAGATCGTCGCCGGCACGAGCTCGGAGCTGCGCACGGTCTCGCCGATCCGCGCCAGGCGCTCGTCGGGCACCTGGGCGATCGCCACGTTGGGCTCGATCGTCGTGAACGGGTAGTCGCCGGTCTGCGCCCCGCCCTTGGTCAGAGCGTTGAAGAGCGTCGACTTGCCCGCGTTGGGCAGCCCGACGATGCCGACCTTCACAGCGAGAGCGGCACGATCAGGCCCAAGGCGACGCCGAGCACGGCGCCGACGAGGACATCGGACGGGTAGTGCATGCCGAGATAGGGACGCCCCAGGGCGAGGGCGAGGGCCAACAGAAAGGCGAGAGCACCCCAAGGCTCAACCCGAGTCATCGCCGTAGCCACCGCAAACGCGGAGGTCGCATGCGCAGAGGGAAAGCTCAGCGAGCTCGGCGCCCCGCCCAGCGGCGGCAGCCCCTCCAACACCGGCCGCGGCCGCCTGACGATCAGCTTGACCACGTAGTTGAGCCCGATAGCGATCGGCCCCAAGGCAGCACAGATCAACCAGGCTTCCCGATTCGAGCCATCGACGATCGCCAGTGCAACCCCGACAGCAACCCAGATCGCCCCATTGTTCCCGGCCTTACCCAAAGCTTTCGCAGCTTTCTCCAAAGCGGGGGTGTGGCCGCTGGTCCGCATAAGGCGCAGCGTCCTGAGATCAAGGTTCTCCATGGGCCGGCGCAGGATATGGGAGCGAGGGGTCTCCCCGGGAGTGCCTCGCAAAGCGGCTCCGCAGAGTGATTCCTCCGCGAAGCGGTCCAACATAGTGAGCGAAGCGAACATAGGCACCTCCCGGGGAGACCCCTCGCTCCCCCAAGGTCAATCAAGATCTAGCCCTAATGCCCTTCGTCCCTGGCTACACCCACACCCCCGGCCATCACTGCGGTTCGACCGCCCTGCGCAACCTGCTCGCCTTCCACGGCGTGGGCATCAGCGAGGAGATGGCGTTCGGCCTCGGCGCCGGTGCCTGCTTCTACTACGTGACGATCGAGGACGCCTCGCCGACCCGCTGGTTTAACGGTCGCACCGCCAGGCTCGAGGAGAACTTCGACGATCTGACCGGGGCGGCGCTGGAGCTGCGCACCTTCGACGAGGGCGATGACGGCGCCTGGACCGCGGCCCGCGCCGAGGTCGACGCCGGCAAGCCCGTCCTCCTCCTCACCGACCTCTACTACCTCGACCACTACGGCAACTCGGCCCACTTCCCCGGCCACGCGGTCGTCCTCGCCGGCTACGACGACGAGCTGGCGCACCTCTCGGATACCGGCTTCGAGGAGCTGCAGACGACCCGGCTCGAGAACCTCGACAAGGCGCGTCACAGCCAGCACCCCGCCTACCCGCTCTCCGGTCACATGTTCACGGCTACGGGCGAGATCTCACCCGATCGCCTGCACGAGGCAATCCCGGCGGCGATCGAGCGCGCCGCGCGGGCGATGGTCGAGCCTGAGTTCCGCGGCTTCTCCGGCCTCGACGCGGTGCGCCGCCTCGCGGAGGAGGCGGGG